>MTLR01000012.1 GCA_002010925.1 Candidatus Bathyarchaeota archaeon JdFR-04 | reverse complement strand
TTTCAAATAGCAGAAGACGGAAAATCCGCTATAACCGAAAAATACAGAAAAAACGACCCCGGCAAAGGCGAAGTAGGAGAAGAACTAACGACATGCGTCGAAAACGCAAAAGAGTCATGTCCAGTGGAAGTAATAAAAACCTAACCACAATTTCTGTAGCCCTAAAGTGTTTATAGCTTTACACGCCACACTTTTCTTCATAATTCATTTGCATAAACTTATCCATGAGTCTTAAGAAGATTTCACCCAAAAGAAATGGGGTCTTCAATTACCACGTAGGCATAAGAACGGTGAAAAAGTAGAGGACGTTACTATTGAATACCGTAGATGTTGCAGCTCCTTTTTCAGTTCGTTTGACTAGTTTGATCCGAGATAGGGTTTTCCTAATTCTCTTACGCAAAACTACTAAGGTGACGACTATAGCTGCTGCAACAGTGACTAATGGTATAAACCACCAGTTCTGTCCGGCCGTGGGCTCGCTTGGAGGAATTGACATTCCTTTAAACGCATAAAACATTAACTCAGGGTCGTTGTAGACTGCGTATCCATCCCATTTCTCAAATCCAATCGTTAGGAAGTACATCATAGCGGATATTTCAAAGCCTGTTGAGGATTTTCCTGCCTCAGATTTAAAGCTGGCTTCGAATGATCCTATAGGCGTAGTTTTGCTGGTTACATTGAAAGTACGTATGGTGTCATTAATGGTTATTGGTTTATACCAGTCATAGGTGCTTCCCAGTTTCACTGTGGCGAAGCTTGCATTAGCCAGCCTTGCTGCAATGTCGAACTTTGAGGATTCTGTAACGTTGTTATTGTTCAAACGTTGGCCTCTTTCATCGACGACCTCCCAAGCCATTCCGGTAAAGGCTGTAACGTAGTAGTTGATGGCTAAGCTTCTGTTAAGAAGCACATCGTTACCCATCAGGAAGGTGCTCACATTGTTGACCTCTTGTTTCCTGCCATCAATCACGTAGGGCTCCATATCCCAGTTCCCTACATACTGGTCGATTTTCATGGATGCTTTATTCTTCATTCCATAGTTTCCGGTGACGTTGGCGCTGAAGTGAACCGTAAAGGCTATCTCATCAACCATAGTTTCTGTAGGCCTATTCATGAAGTTGGGTTCTTCGAAGTCTGCACCGTAAACCACTTTCTCCCACCATCCCCACATAGACCTGTCTTCTTTGTATGGAAAGAGGGTTCCCGTCACGTTTTCATAGGCAACTCCGAAAGTGATAGTTTCGTTCAGAGGAACAACCATTTCCCCTGTAGCATCCATGTTTCCGAAGGCTTCGCCTGGGGATACAAGCCTAATTGCGCTCATATTTTCTGGCACAAAGAAATGGGTCTGTCTGGTGCCGTTATACAGGGATAGTCCCGCAAACTCGTAGCGTAATCCTATACCAACCATCCTAGTGCCATTTTCATCAGCCCAAGCGGTTACAAAGTCTTGCTGAGTACCAAACCACAGCCAATCCCATTCATGCTTGTTGTCCTCGATCCAGTCCCATCCTTCCTCCCTTGCTTTGGCAAGTAGGTCAGCCCACGTGTAATTTCTAGCCATGTGAGCTATGTCCCAGTAGCCAGGATTAGGCAGCCCGGTTTCGCTATTCATCAAAGTGGCGTTGATTTTCTGCATTGTGGCAGAGCTTACAACACTCATGTTGGATGCATAATACCAAATGTATGTTTCATTCCACTTGAAGGACCATTCGGTATGAACCTTTCCCATCCACGCGACTATGTGAATCTCGTCGTCTACCACTGAAGCGTTAGGGTCCCAGATGATTTCTACGAACATTCGGTTCTCTGTGCGGTTCCATGTGTCAGATCCTGAATGGATACGTCTTACAAAAAACTGGTCTTCGGTAGTCGTTAAGTCTCCGTCTAGGTCAACAGCACCCGTTTCTGGAACTGTTAGGAAGGCGCGGATCCCCCACATTCCGTGTTCTGGCGTTCCGACAACTATATCCCATACCGAACGAACGCTGTACACTTGGAGGTCTGTGAGCATCCAACGGTAGACTTCGCCCCACATTGTGTGTTTTTTGTAGATGTTCATCTCGTCTACTTTGATCTCTGTGGGTTGGCCGTCTATTGGGACCTCATAGTAAGGCCTCCACCAGTATTGTTCTTCCACCTCAAGGGTTTTTCCATTGCCCAATGTGATTGTTTCGATACGTTTCCAACTAAGTCCTGGTTTCCAGTAGGAACCCTCAATCAATCCTATTGTGTATGTTTTTCCATCTAAGGTGATGTCGATTGTTGCAGGATACCTGTATGTGCTCCATTCTATACTCCACTCTCCGTCCCAACGTCCCATAACTGGGCTGGGATCAAGCACGAAATATTCCTGCCCGTTGATTGTGACATTGTATCTTGGATAGGCATCCTCTAGCTCCCATTCGTTCCTGAATAACCCTTTCCGGATGCTTTTGGATAGGTTCCACCAATCATCGACTAGCCCTAGATTCAGACGAGAGAAGTCTGTGGCATTTATGAGGTAGTATCCATGTGTGTCACGTAATATTGCGTCTGAAGTGGTATTCATCCAGAGCCAAGTTGTCTGGTCATGGGCTATTGTAGGTACAATATGGACAGTTGGGGTTAGAATATTGTAGGGGTCGCTGTCGATGGGATCAGCGATGTTGTAGACTCTACCTGAGTCTGTCACATTGTAGTAGGTTAGTACATGCCTAAAGAAGTAGGTTTTTTCACCCAATTCAGTAACGTAGGTTTGAACATCCTCAAGCCAACGTACGCTTAGATAAGTGCCGTTCGTCATTATCAAATATTGATCTGGCCACTCTCCCATAGGCCACCCGGTTGTGACATCGATCTTAATGGTGTCGTTTAGATAAATACAGTATCCCCCCTCAACAACGCTAGCCGTTCTATTTCCAGCCATTGGGTCATTGTTAATGTAATTCCACTGTCTTAGTTCTCCCATTTCTGGATCTCCCCAACGGTCTCCCATCCAGCCAAAGTTGTATTCGCTGTAGATACGTGTGCCGTTAAGGGTTATGAAATACTGTACGTCTATGCTTTTATTCCATGGAGCCTTCATGCTCGGTATATAGGCTCCATCGGACATCCACTCTCCCGTGTCCCAATTGTATATATTACGGGTACCCGGACCCCAATGCGTACCAAAAACTTTGAAGACTGCGTTAACCGGAACTTCCGTTCCGTCTTCGTAAAATACACCGGTGTGCCCTGAATCCCATGGTAAGGCAGGAATTGTTATATTATATATGTAAACGGTATCCAAGATCTTCTGAGGTTGCCAACTGAAGGGAATTAGCCTCGTATAGTTTGTTCCAGGCACTGAAATATGAAATTCTTCAACCCAACTGACAGGATTTTTGTCCCAGTCGAAATAGATTTTTGTGCCGTTTAGCGTTATTATGAATGGTCTAGAAATTGTTTCTCCGGTTTCCGGGATTTCCACTGTTTCCCAACTTTCGTGTTTATGCATTGTATAGTAATATTCGTTATCGATCTTAACTTTCCAAATGATGATGTATATTCCAGAGTGGATATCATATCGTGTTCCGTTGGGCATTATAATGTAGAAGGTTGAGTTTTCACGGTCATAGCCCCAACGGTTGTGTTCATTCCACATTAGCCATTCGCTGTCGTATCCAGTGGTGGTTATTATTTGCGAGCCTGTGGGAATAAACTGTCCTGACATTTCTGAGAATGTACCTATGCGTAGAATCCATCCGCGTTGCGTTATGTCCCAACGTTCTTTTCCATTAACTTCGGCGTAGAAGTATCCAATGTTCTTCATTGGCTTAGTAACTGAAACGCGTTTTCCGTTAACCACTATGTAATAGTCTAGTCCGTTCTCGCTTAGGTATAACGCGTATTTGGTCCCATTGACTGTTATTGACTTGAAAGTCTTTAGTTTACCTCCTTCTGATTCGATGCGTTCTAGATCCCACCAATCAGTTGCCATAGCACTTGGATAAGGCAACTCGTGTTTGGTTCCACCCTCGATGCTTAGGTCAGTGTAGTAAAAGTTACGTACGAAACTTCTTCTGATAATCAGGGTCCTACCTTGATACGTGGTCTCATAGTATTCATCCGGCCAATCAATCGTGTAGTTTAAACCATTT
>MTLR01000090.1 GCA_002010925.1 Candidatus Bathyarchaeota archaeon JdFR-04 | reverse complement strand
CCGGTTCCAAGCTGGTATATAAAAGGAACAGCTAACTCGCTCATTCTAACGCTTCCTCAACTCTTCAATTATTCCTACCTAACTATTTAAATTTCTGTCCTGCGGAATACTTCCTTCGAGGTGTCTGATGATTGGATTTGCTGTGGATATATCTGCTTAATCTGGTAGTTACCGTAGCTATGTTCATGGTTTTAGTTTTTCGCGCTTGGATAGAGCTCAAACACTTTAAGATCATGTGGAAAGAAATGGAATGGCGCCGAACCTATGAGGCTGTTGGACGAGTTTTAAAGGCCGAAAAAGACCTGTTCACAAATGTTGAAGGCGGAGAAGAACTTTACAACCTACTATGTGAAATATTCAAGGTTCAAAAAGAAGAAAAAGCCTAAGGTGAATGCCAACCGTTAATCAGTCCGCCCATAAATCCACGCTTCTCTCTTCCGTAACGAACGAGAGGCTTTGTTAAATGTCTCTGCGACCTCGGCTCCGTTATATATAAACCAGCAATTAAATCACGGTTTTGTTTCATAATTTCTTTTTTCGCCTTCGAGTTTCTAAACTTGCATTTCTTGCACCTAAAACCCTTAGATCTGCCCATGGACTCCATTCGCCTTCCACATCTTGGGCATAATGGATTTCGCTCGATAACTTTAGATGACAGCTTAATTATTCGCAGCTTTTCCAGGTTAATGGTTAACGGGTGTTTAGGAGTTGGGGGTTTGATGCCTCCATACACTTCCACGTAGTCACCTATCCATAACTTTTTGGCAATCTTCTGTAGGTTTCCAGTAGGCTTGTAAGCTGCACAATCAATGGTTTCAGTTTCGTCTTTTATGGTAAAAATCACATGGCTCCCAGGAATAGTCCGAGGGACATTAGCTACAGTTCCACGGGCAATTACTGGATGAAATGGTTTTACTTCTTTCAAAGTGTTTACAGGCCTTAGATGAGCATCCGTTCCATGATTGGTGCGAAATATAACCCAACGCTCAATAGGCTCCAGTGACTCGATAAGCTGATGAGCCTTTTTCACAGCCTCAGGAGTTTCCCCTCTTATTCCATAGAGAATTGGATCTGGTCCACGAGGCGTTATCAGCACCCTTCCGGTTCTAGGGTCAATATTGTTAAACGTTTCTGCAGATGTTTCAGTGTCCATTTTTTTTACGGATTCTACGTTTAGCTTTCGCGGTGTTCCTCGATTTTGCGGTATACGATATGCTATGAGTTCATAAGTGTGGTCTCCAGTTAGGGTTTCACCTACTGCCGCTAACCCCCCGATTATTCCACGGGCGTCTTTAAATCCTAAAGCTTCAGCTCTAAATCGTCTGATAAGGCTTAATGCCTTCTTCTTAGTTGCTATTCCAGTTATTGTTTGCTTAGCGAAATTTCGAATTTCCTTGGGTACTGTCGGGAGTTTCAGGAAAACTATTCCTGGATCTGTCCCTTCATATTCCAAATCTGCGTTTTCTTCAACGGTTTCAATCACTGTTTCCTTTACTTCAGCCTCTACTGTTGAATCATAGTTTATTCGTAAGCAGAGAGCACCGTTTCCACGAGTTTTCCACGGAACATTAGGGTTTAAACGAACCAAGTTTGGATAATCTATGAATTCGCAGCCTCTTTCACGTAGTTTTTCGATAAGTAAGGCGGCTATGTAAGTGGTGCATCCTTTACGTGGCGAATCTGTGTCATCAAAGCCTATATGCATGGTTTTCCAAGTCATAGGCCGGGAACAGCTCTTTTCTCTAAAGTAAATGCTAGACCTCTATAAGAAATAAGCTTAGCTTACCTGTTTAATTGGAATAAAAAGAAAGAGGGAAGGCTTAGGAAGATTCCTCAACAACTATCATTGTAAGTGTTGACCTTACCTTGTCAAGTCTTCTAACATGCCAAGTAACTATTTCTTTCAACTTATCCATATTCTCAGCGGTAACCTTTGCTATTATGTCGTACACTCCGTAAACAGCGTAAGCCTCAGCTATGCCTTCAACATCTTTAAGGCTCTCGAGCACTTCGGCTTCTGCACCTATCTCGGTATTTATCAATACGAAAGCTGTTGGCAATTCTATTCTCCTCCCTCTATTGTTTAACTAATCCTTTAAAATAGTTTACCATTCAAAAACTAATGAAACGTTAAAAGGTTATCTTTACTAAGTGAAATTATGGTGGATCATAAGTGGAAGAAGACTTACTCAGCGCTAAAGAAATGAAAGCATTAGAGCTAAACGCTGAATACTATGGAATTTCACGACTGCAACTAATGGAAAACGCTGGCAGAAACATTGCCCAGGAAATAGTAACCCGTTTTTCGGCTGAAAATACAGAGATAGCTCTTTTCTGCGGATTAGGTGGAAACGGAGGCGACGGATTCGTGGCAGCCCGACACTTACTGGCAAAGGGCTTCAAAGTAACCATAATAATCGCTGGAAACCCTTCAAAAATAACTGACATGGCTACTCGTCAAAACTGGAAGGCAATTGAAAATCTGAAAGACGAGTTAACCATCTATGAGGTTGCTGATAGTTCCACGATTCCCGATTTTGAAGCTGAAGTAATAGTCGATGCCCTCCTAGGAATAGGGCTAAAAGGAAAAGTTCGTCCGCCCATACTGCAGCTAATGAGAAAAATCAACGAAATGCAAGGCTTCCGTATAGCCATAGACATTCCATCCGGAATAGATGCTGACACAGGCGAAGTTCACGGCGACGCTGTTAAAGCACACCTAACAATAACCTTCCATAAAAAGAAACTCGGACTAGAAAAAGCCTTAGAATACACTGGTGAAATAGTCATCAAAGACATAGGAATTCCTCCACAACTCGAAAAATTAACTGGACCAGGAGATGTTTACCTAGTAAAACCAGAAAGACCTGCAAGATCCCACAAGGGAGACTTCGGAAGACTCCTTATAATTGGTGGAAGCGAAGAATTCAGCGGAGCTCCAGCTTTGGCAGCGTTGGCTGCTCTACGCACCGGAACAGATCTCGCTTATGTAATAGCTCCAAAAGAAACCGCCTGCATCATCGCTTCTATGTCCCCCAACCTTATAACCATCAAACTTAGTGGAACTCACCTAAATCCAAACAACCTTACTACGATAAAACGACATCTTGAAACAGCCGACGCCGTTGTTCTGGGACCCGGACTTGGACTACATCCAGAAACTAAAGAAGCCGTGAAAATATTATTGGAAACAATAAACGCTCTGAAGCTTCCACTGCTGTTAGACGCAGACGGCTTAAAGGCCTACGCCGAAACCAAACAACCTCTCGATGTTCCAACAGTTCTCACTCCCCACACCGGAGAATACCGGATGCTAACACAAAAAACCCTGCCCGACAATTTAGATGAAAAAGCCTTAGATGTTCGACGAATGGCTGCTGAGCTAAACGCGGTGATTCTGTTAAAGGGATATGTAGACATAATTTCTGATGGGAAACGCATAAAGCTAAACTATACAGGGAATCCCGGCATGACGGTGGGTGGAACTGGTGATATCCTATCTGGAATTGTAGGTGCTTTTCTTGCTCAACATGCAAACCCGTTTGAAGCAGCTGTGGCTGGATCCTTTGTAAACGGAGCTGCTGGAGACTTCGCTGTTGAAAGATTGGGCTACCATATTACGCCCACAGATCTCCTTGAATGGATTCCGAAAGTACTGGATGACCCTATGAGCCATGTTCAGGTGCGTAAAACATTTGCATAAAACCGTTAAAATAGTAGTTTATCACGCTAGGCAATGCGACCCTAAAAAATGCACAGCGCTAAAACTGAAAAGACATGGTTTAGCTCGCATAACTCATCAAATTAAATTGTTGCCTAAAAACGCTGTTGTGCTTAACCCCCTCTCCAAGAAGGCCTTCTCGCCTGAAGATCGAGTAAGAATCGAAAAAGCAGGATTGGTAGCTCTTGATTGTAGCTGGGAACACGCTCAAAAAATTCTTTCAGCGCACCTAAAACTACGTAGGGCTTCCCGATGTCTACCCTTTCTGTTAGCTGGCAATCCCGTAAATTATAGCCTACCAACGAAGCTAAGCACAGCCGAGGCTTTAGCTGCAGCCCTGTTCATAGCCAACTTTAAGGAGGAAGCACTAAAACTACTCTCACTATTTAAATGGGGGCACACCTTCTTTGAC
>MTLR01000130.1 GCA_002010925.1 Candidatus Bathyarchaeota archaeon JdFR-04 | reverse complement strand
TGTGTGAAGCTTATGGTTTTGTTTGATATCCGCGGCTAGAAGGGCGATATTTTCATCTAACGATAAAATGAAGCTTCTCTCAACGATGAAGTTTATTCGGGGCGTGCAGTCTTTTTGTTCCCTTAGATATCTTGACTTTATCTCTGTGAGGCATATCGACGGCGTGTATAAAGGGTACTCGCCTTCTATGTAACGCCTCACCTTGGCACCCCTTTCTGACCCCATAAAATATTCTATCCACGCAAAAGAATCAAGAACCTTCATGAGGTTCCTCCTCATCCCTAAGCTTTTCCGTTGTAAGCCACGGATCAACACCGAACATACTCTTATCTGATTTGAAAAGCTGCTTCATAAGCGCTTGATTCACCGCCTCTGAAATCTTCCGCCTCCCAAATTTTTTAATTAGATACTCGTAAATTTCGTCTCTCAACGTTATTGTTGTTTTAACAGGCATAACGTTCACCGTAAATGTACTACACAGATGTAATATTTATACCTTCTTAAATCCCTCAAAAAATGAGTTCTATTAATATAGAAATAGTTACAATTTTAATCCAAGTATAAATAAGAAGGACTACAGTTGAAGATATAGTATGTAAACGTATAATTTCTTTGACAGAAATTTCTAGGTTGTCTACATAAAACAGAAAGCTACTCGTCTAATGCCTCCGCTGCCGCCACTAATAGGACGACTGGTAAAAGTGGTAATAATCACCGTGTTACCCGTAGAATCATTGTCTTTTATATCAACCTCATTTGGTAGCCTTTCGATGGTTGCCTTTACAATATAGTCACCTGTTGAATACCCGCTTGTATCCCAGAGAAAGGTCAAAACTGTCACGTCATCCGGATCAAGGGTTACTTCTCGTCTACCTAGGACAATAGCATCGCCGTAGAAAGTTATATTAAAGGATTCAGTAAAATTCCCTTGATTCTCTATCGTTACGTTAATTGCCAGCAATTCCCCTCGTTTCACCACAGTTTTAGATACGGAGAGATTTATGATAGCTATATCATGTGATAAGGTTTCAAAATATCCTGTTTTCGCTTGGTAAGGAATCGCTTGGCCAACAGTATCTATTAGGGAGATATTCGTTAATTGTAAGAAAGACTCGCCTATCTCTGTGGCATAAAACTGGAAGGTAGCCACGGTAGCATTACCATTGAATGGCACAGAGGGCTCCAATCCTTCCATTTTAAGTCGGTAATTGCCAGCTGTTCCATTTAACTCATCATAAAGTATTGAAGTGTTAGCCCAGAGTAACACAGGCATAGCATCCGCGCATTCTAAAATGGTTTTATTCCACTGTAACTCAATTTCAATAGCCCACAGGTCAAAAACGTTCTCTATGGTTACGTTAATGGTGAAATTAGTATACAATTGTTCGAAGGTTAACTCTGGCAAAACTTGGAGGAGCGCAGCAGATGCTTCGAAGAAGTCGATGATCACCCGCCAAGAAGGGTTAGAGGTGGTAGTATTTCCTGCATTAGCAATGATCAACGTTACATTCTCAAATTCATCGTAGGTTAAAATTAAATAGCCATCTTTTTGTTCATTGAGTGGGAACACGCGCTCGTCAATTGTTCCCTCTTTCTTGGTTGCCAATTTCACCAAGTAGTTTGTGTTCGAATCTAATCCATCAAATAGAATTTTATACTTTGGCACTTCAGGGTCGAGCTTCAAAGTTATGTAGTCAGTGGCCCATTTATCCATCCAAGCGTCCCAGTTGACATTGGTTTCATTTATTTCGGTACTGTTTTGAGCAGTAGAAGCGTCGTATTGGTACTCTATCCATACTCCTTTAAATGGATTATTTAAGAGGGTTTTTCTATAATCAACACCGTCCTCATACATTTCTTCTAAGAAGAAATTAGCAGTAATAAAGGCACTGAATACTTCGATGAGAGTTGAGTTTTTACTCGATAAGGTATCATTTATAGCAATTAATCCGTCCATATTAGGTTCGCTCATTTTTTCCCAAATTTCTTTAATAATGACATCTCCGAATTTCTCTGATAAAAATTTGGCAAAAATGAAGTTTCCATACTCATGTAAGCCGGTGGTATTTTCCAATCCCCGATCAGGCCATACGAACCAGCTTGGAAGATATCGATAATTATCGTTTACATCTGGGTAAACTTCGTCTTCCATATAAGTAGCAGTAGTCTCCATCCACCACCTTTCTTCATGGGAATCGTACCCAAGCTGAATGGCATGGAAAAACTCGTGAGCTGCCGTTACCTGCATAGCTTCCATTTGGGGAGTTGGAAATCCTTCATAATCATTTTCTACTCCGATATAGCTAAAGGAAGAGTTGCCCCATTCTTCAGGATCAGTAAATCCATAGTAATTCATATCAAATATGAATACATCATAACGCCCATCTGGGTTCCCATTGTAAGGGTCGTTTGGTCTTTCTTCATCGCTAGGCGGTGGAGCAAACCCTCTAATGTTCACTTCAAAATCCCAAACAAACTCGAATATGTCCGCGAAATTTTCCACGTAGTCTGGGTAACCATTCATATCTATATCATCCAATGGCACAGCATCTGCAGGATCACCGCCATCACTGCCGTTCGTCCAGTGAAGCACAAAGTGGGTTGTATTATATAGTTGTGGCAAAATATGCTGAGTATAATCCGGCCAGTCACCTCCGGAATCAGTAGGTCTTGCAAATATGAACTCTAACTTCTTCTTTAAGCCTGCACTGAGAGTATCCCATTTCTCTCGTATTTCGAGTATTATGGAGGTAGCGCTTCTCCGTTGGTATATCTGATTTTTCCCAAGATTATATCGCTCGGATGCTTCAACCGAACCAAAAATGCTCAAAGCTAAATAATAGAGATCTTCAATCGATACTTCCTCTACCCTTTCCTCTTTATCTGTAATAAAATCAGGTGCTACCGATAGTTTCTGCAAAGGCTTTTTATCAACAGATTTCCACTCGACCCCCAAAGTTGTTTTCTCCAAAGCCCCCAGAGCAAGAAGGGAAAATAACACGGTCAAAAGCATTATCTTAGCGAATATTCTCCCCATTTCTTTCCCTTTTTAATTTTTATAATTTAAAGCTTCTATTATATCTTTATGTAATCTAAAATTCCTTTTTCATATGTTCACAACATATGCTCACAACATCCTGATACTTCGCTCAGATAGTTTTCTAGTCTAATGAAATCCAAGAGGCTTAATTTTGCAGTTTCCTCAAACTTAACTAAAATATCGAGGTCGCTTTCCTTTTTAACGGTTGGAGACAGTCTTAGCTTGTTTTTCTGCTTCTTTTTCGGCTATCTGAAGGGATATTTCCGTTATCATTTGATCCAGCAACTTAACGAGTGGATGTTTGCGGTTCAACTTGTACATGGTTGCCCACCTATCCTTCTGGAGACTTCGATCAGTCCTAACTCTTCCAAGTCTTTGAAGTTCTTGTAGAGCGTCTGTTTGCTCATCCCCAACTCTCTAACCAGTTCCTCCCTGCTGAAATCGAAGTATGGATTGGTCAAGAAAATGTCTATTATCCTCAACTTTGGGGAGTAACCGAACGCCTTGATTAAGATCGATTCTCCAGTATCTTTGTACCTTACTTCTTTCATGTTCCCACTCACATCATTTGTCTGATATCTGATAGATTATCTAATATGTTAATGTTAACCACTTTAACGGCGCTCTCCAAAAAGAGGAAACCAAAACCTTAAAAATCCCCAATTTTCGTGTACTTTTCTGTTGTTAGGCTTATGCTTTTAGCGTGTTCCATGTTCCTTTTCCTCCGTTTGCGTGCTATGAGCTTGGCTGCCTCTAATATTTGCTCGGCTTGTTCTTTCTTCAGTTTATGTCTTTTTTCGCCCAATTTTTTAATGGCTGCTTTTATGTCGGAAACTTCAATATAGCCCATTCTTAGGCTTTCTAACATCACAGTCCAAGTGTTCCATGTCTTAAGCCCGAACATTCTTGCCAGATTTGAAAGGGCCTTCTCGTCAACCAAAACTTGTGCTTTTTTCTCTCTTGCACACAGGAGCGTCTCAGCGTCTGCCCTTGATATGTTTTCATCTTCAGCTAACCTCTCGGAAGCTGAAGCTAAATGCCTTGGGAAATCTTTGACTATAATCCATCCTTCTTCTATGGCTTTCTCGATGATTTGAGC
>MTLR01000202.1 GCA_002010925.1 Candidatus Bathyarchaeota archaeon JdFR-04 | reverse complement strand
AGCCTGCTAAGATCTTCCCCACGTTCAAGAAGAGACCAAGCAAAGTAATAGGAGGATAGATAAGACCATCTCTTTGTCTTTTCTAAGCTGCGAGAACACGTACGATAACGCTCGCTAGCCTCTGCATAATTTTCGTTCTCATGTTCGCGCCTTGCCTTTTCAAGTTCAGCCCAAGCTCTCATGTATAATGCGTACTCTGAGTAAAAGCCCTTAAGTTGAGGCATCTTTTCAGCTGCAATTCTGTAGTTTTTGGATGCTGACTTAAAGTTTCTTGCAGACTCAGGATACTCGGCAAGCTGATCGTAGGTTTTAGCAATTTGCCAATAAGCCTCGGCAACTCGGCTGAAAAGGTCTGCTTTTCTGTTCACCTGAACGGCTCGTTGGTAAGCTTCGATTAGCTTTTTTAGGACTTTCTCTTCAGAAGTTGTTTGGTAAAGTTGGTTCAAAATATTTCCTAACTCTGCATAAAAACGGGAGAGCCATGCGAAGAGCTCTCTGCGTGAAGGAAAGGAAGTTACATGTCTTTCGAGGATTGTTATACCGTCTTCCATGCGAGAAATCGACTTTTCAAGAAGCTCTTTTCTTTTCTCTCCACTCTCTTCCAGTTTGCTAATTTCAAATAGTATCAATGCTAATGCATTGTAGCTCCAAGCCTGAGGTAGCATATAATGAGGACGAAGTTGTTCAGTGTAGTAAACGAGTTTCTCTCCAAGGGTCATAGCTTCTTCAAGTAACCGTCTTTTCTCTACTCCAGTTTTAATAGTCGATAGGTAATATAACGCCTGAACTAACCCATATGAAACATGAAAAATTGCATGTGTTGAGCCCGTATGTTGTGCGTGTGCCAGACCTTGTTTTCCGAGAGCTATAGCCTTATCCAGGAATTTATGTCTTGCTTCAAGGTTTATCTCTCTCCTTGCTAATTCTCCAAAATTTTCTATATATCCAAAGCTGTAAGAATGGGGGATTCCGAGACCGTAATTAGCTAAGATGCTACAACCTATAGCTTCACTTGCATATTCTTCACATAGTCTTGACTTTTCTCTTATTTTTTCAAGGTCTTCTTCAAAGATCATACTCCAGCAAGTTGAGGACGCTAAACCGTCAAACGCCCCAGATAATACATGGTGATCTTTTGTCTCAATGCCATACTGAACAGCCTTTCTGAAGAGCTCTGATGCTACCTCTGATCCAGCTCCAAGATCGAGCTCAGCGAACCCTAACGCGATAGTTGATCTGGCTAGAAGAAGCTTGTCGCCAATATCTTTTACAATTCTGATAGCATTCTTCGCATAGTCAAACGCCTTTTGTTCACATTTCCTTCGTTTCGTCTCTGCAGCTAGAGACAGGGCGGCATCAAAATAAAGGATGCTCGTTATGCAATAGGCTTTTGCGAGTTCATGCTCATCTCCAGCCTTAGAGAATATTTGTATTGCCTTCTCTCCGATGCTCAGCGCTTCGTCTAGTATTCTCTCTCGCATCTGTGTATCCCACTCTAAATCTAATCGGTCAGCTAGACAATTAGCCAATCCAACGCAGGTTCTCCCTAAGCCAGGTTGGTCTCCAGCTTTATCGTAAGCTTTTAAAGCCTCCTTCCCCAGTCGCCAACATTCATCTAGCACTTTCCTCTTTGCGTCAGGGTTAGGTGAGAGCCAATGAGCTATGTAAGCAACCATCGCCCTGCAGTTAAGTATTTTTGCCGACGACCTTTTTGCTTCCTTAACCCTTTCAAAGAGTTCAACCGCCTTCTTATAAGCCCCGACAGCCAGTTGCATGTGCTTTATAAATTCTTCTTGGGTATCGGCTTGAAACGCGGCTCGATAAAAGCAGTAGCCAGCCTTCTCTTCGATCTCCCCCTTCCTCACAAAATCCTTTTTCCCATCTACACGTAAAGCTTGCTCATAGAGAGCTGCCGCCTTTCCCCAATCATACTTTTTCTCCAATTCTTTAGCCTTTCTAAGAACTTCTTCGACTCTTTCTCTCAGGGGCATAACAATTAACCAGCAATGCCTCATTATTATCATTGTTATTCTAAGCAAAAATCTTTTCCATAGTGACTCTCTTCAGAAAAAGGTAATAGGATTACTCCAAAGGTCTGATTCATGGTTTGTGAGTCCTTGGTGGAAAGTTTATCCTTGAAGACTAATTTTACTGGTTATTTCCCTAAAAGGGAAAAACCAAAGGACGGAAAAGAAGAGTGAGAGAAGAAAATACATGAATAGTGCAAGGGGGTATCCAATTATATGAGGCCTTCAGCCCGTAAATTGAACATTCCTGTTTAATTCGGAAAATGTCAAGAGTTACCAGAATGCAGAGAAATGAGGCGTTCACTTCTCTTAGTCGATCTGGGGAAATGAGCGAGGCTATATCGACGATATAAGTATTCGATTATTACCTGCTTCTTCTGGCTACACGGAATTATGGTTTTGGTTATTAGTATTCATAATTGGCGCGCTCATAATTATTTTTATTCTGGTTACTAAAAAAAGAAGAAGGATCGAGTTAAAAGTAAAAGCTGGTTGATATCCTTTCTTGCTAAAAAGAAACTAATCCTCTATGGGCTCGCCTATGTGTGAAAGCGATGCAATTGGAGATATGCCTTACATGATTAAAAATAATAATCCCGACTGATTTCCTAAAGCTCTTTAGGAAACCTAAATGAAAAATGTCCTCATCCAAGGAATGTTGTTTGCTCCGCCGATCAGACTCTCCCGCGAATCCCTCCTTTTCTATTTCCTGCGAAAATTTTACTCTTCAAAAGACTTAGCGGAAAGTTAAGGAGATAAATGGCTTGTATCTGGAGAATAGATGCTGGAAAGGAAGTGAAAGAACTAATAGTAAAAGACATAAAGCCATCACAAAACTCGGGATATAAATCTAAAGGATTTGGAGACATTGAAATAGCCGTGGTTTGGCGTTAAGCTTTCCTCTGGAAAGGCTTAAGTGTTTTGTAAACATTATTGTTTACGGTGGATGTTGATTGACTCAGGTTCAGTTGAGGCTTCCCAGAAAGCTTGTTGAAGTGATAGATAAGTGGGTAGCGGAAGGACGTTTCAAGAGCCGAAGCGACGCTATAAAAACCATAATTAGCCTTTATGAAGAAAGAGAGAAAACCCGTGAATTTTATAAAATGCTTGTTAAACGAAGCGAAGAGGCCCGAAAACATCCAGAAGCGCTTATTCCCTTAGAGGAGTTATAGTGCACTACACTGTACTTCTACACCCAAAAGCCGCAAAAACTCTGCAAAAGCTCAAAGAACCAGCAAAGACGAGAATAAAACAAAAGCTTAGGGAGCTAAAAGAAAACCCGGAAGCCGGTAAACCCTTAAAATACTCTCCTTTCTGGAGTCTAAGAATCAGCGACTACCGAGCCATATATGAAATAAATAAAAACCAAAAACAAATAATCATACCATATATAGGTCACAGAAAAGACATCTACACCGACTTCACAAAACTCCTCTAACAAAAGAGGAAAATTAAGCCTATCTCAATGCCTTTCTGTCTTAACTATGTTATGTGCTCTGCACACCTCGGAGGGAACTGGTCCGCTTTCCGCTTAAGCCCCATGTAATGCCTCGCTCCTATACTTTTCGGAATATTCCCAGCCATCGCCTTAAGGCTCAAAGCCACCTCCTCAGCCGACGGAATCCTAAGATCAAAGCTAATCTTATCCTTGCCGTCTGGGGTATCAGTCAAGCAAATGTTGATAATGTCTCGACAATCTTCCGCGGTAACGTCTGCCAACAGCTCTGGTCCCATAAAAAGGGTGAAAAACCTAATTTAAAACAAATTTCACGACAAAAACGGAAATTTCAAAACGGTCTAGCGAAATAGCCTATTTTGATTAGAATTTTAGAAATTGCTTAATATACTTGATGATTTTCTCACTCTTTGCTGAGTTTAAAGAAATGGTTCTCCCCTTTTTGTGGGGAATAAGGTATCCGTCGTGTACGAGTTGTTTTATGAGCTTTCTAACTCTTTTGCCGTCTGGTTTAACTTTTTTCGCCAACCAGTTTACAAGTGTATCTGTGGGTAGGTATTTTGCGCTCCAACAGTTTCTTCTGAACAGCCTATTCATTATGTCTGCTTTGAGTTGTTCGTCACTGATTTTCTGACTTGGCATTAGTTTCACTTTTAATACCTTCTAAAGGAAATGTATAAATACTTTTAGGCTAAAGCATATGATA
>MTLR01000095.1 GCA_002010925.1 Candidatus Bathyarchaeota archaeon JdFR-04 | reverse complement strand
AGGTCATGTAGATTTGTTCCGGTCGGAAGTTTCGGTTTATGAGTTCTTTTACAACGAACTTATACATGATGGGCGGTCCACATATTATGGCGTAGGTGTTTTCCGGCGTTATTTTTGTTTTTTCGAAGAGTTTTGTCACAACTCCTTGAGTACATCGGTCGCTTCTCTCACAGGCCAGTTGATGGCATTCCTTGTCTTCAGGATCTTCATAAGATAGGTAGAACTTTACGTTTTGTTTGTCTCCTTCCCGGAACAAGCGGAGGAATTCTTCTCTGAATAGCATCATGCTGTAACATCTAATTCCGTAAAAGACGGTGATTTCACCATACTTTTCGCGGTTTTGAAGGACGTATTGAAGGACTCCACGCAGAGGAGCTATTCCCAAGCCTCCGCCGACAAGTAGAAGGCGATTTCCCTCCATTTTTTCCATTGGAAAACTGTTTCCGTAAGGCCCTCTAATCCAGAGTATGTCGCCTTCTTTGCGGTTGTGGATGGCATTTGTGACTCGTCCTACTTTTCTTACGCATAGTTCTAAAAGGTCGGGCTTTGTTCTTGCGGCGCATATTGATATCGGGGCTTCGCCAACCCCCATTACGCTTACTTCGATGAACTGTCCAGGCTTATAGATAAAGCTCTGGGCGAAATCCTTGTTTAGAAGTTCGAGTTGTATTAGCCGTTCGATTTCTGTCATTTTTTCTGTTTTGATGATTTTTGCTGGTGTTGGGGAAAGAACGTTTTCCTGCCTCATCATTTTATTTCACCTCTTACTTTTTGCAGGACCTCAACGTAGCGAATACTGGCTGGGCAGTAGACGGTGCATCTTCCACATCCTACACAGTTTATCATTCCTTCGCGTAGGCTTCCCTTGCAGTTAAACCGGTTGCGCAGTCTTTCCACACGTGTGGGTCTAAAGTTCAAGCCTCCGGCAACCAGTCCGTGTTTTCTTAGCATACATGAGTCCCATCTTCGAGCTCTTTCACCTGTTTTTAGGTCAAGCTTCATCAAATCAGTAACGTCGTAACATCGGCATGTTGGACATACGAGATTGCATGTGCCACACCCGAAGCACTTATCGGCGTATTCTTTCCAAACAGCGTGATCATGAGCTAACTCCAGCATGTCTTGAAGCCCAAAGGGGTTTAGGTCAAGCTTAAACTCGGTAAGCCTTTTTTGTTCCCTTTCCTTGAACTCATCGATGTCACTGGCTTCCACGTCCTTGATTGAATCCTTGTTTATAGCTATTAGTTCGTAGCCTTTTTCGGTTGCCGCTCGTATTAGATAGCCGTCGCTGATTTCGTGGAGGAATAAATCGAATCCGTCGACGGCATAGCTTGTTCCCACAGACTTGCAGAAGCAGTATTCGTCGGGATGACAGCTAATGCCTATAATTATTGTGTTTTCTCGTCGTTTCTGGTAATATTTGTCAGGCATATCGTTTATGTAAACCTTGTCGAGGAGTTTTATAGCGTTAATGTCGCAAGGATGCACTCCGAAAACCACTACCCGTTCCTCTTCGATTATTTCCAGGTATTCCGCTTTTTCTTCGTTGAATTCAAAAATTCTCTCTTGGGGCTTAATGAAGAACTTTTTTGGAGGAATCATAGTTCGCGGATAGTCCAAGCTTAATTCGTCAACGTTGGAAACTTCTTTAAATCCGTAAGATTCACTGATCTTAACTGGGCCGTAAATTTTTCCATATTTCCGTAGACTTTCAAAGAAAGACGCGAAGTCTTTTCGATTTAACTTTGCATATATCAATCTAAGTGCTCTCTCCTCGTTAATAGATTTTAAACGAAAGAACGTTATTCCTTAAATTTTTTTAGGACAAAAAAGCAGTTTTTAATGTATAGGTAATCAAAGTTCCGCCCCTAGAAAGCTCTAGACATTTGTTAATTGTTGCCGCCAAAGCCTCTGTTTGAAAGTTCAATTTAGTTCTTTAAGGTATGATAAAATTAATTAGCTTGAATGTTAGAATAGAATGAGCAAATGGTGATTTAAATGGAAACAAAAGTTGCAATTAACGGATTTGGAAGAATTGGTAGGTTATTATTCAGAGCAGCTCTAGAAACTGGAACAGAAATAGATTTTGCAGTTATTAACGATCTAACCAACGCTAAAACATTGGCTTTCCTTCTAAAACATGATACGGTACACGGGCCACTACCATTCGACGTAGAAGCAAAAGACGATACCATCATCATCAAGAAAGGTGGAGGGATCATAAAGGAACTTAAGGTCTTAGCACAACCAGATCCAGCGAAGCTGCCTTGGGGAGAAATGGGCATCTACCTAGCAGTTGAATCCACAGGAAGATTCAGAAAAAGGGACGATGCAGCTAAGCATCTGCAAGCCGGAGCCA
Organism: Candidatus Bathyarchaeota archaeon JdFR-04; assembly: GCA_002010925.1. Lineage (GTDB taxonomy): Archaea > Thermoproteota > Bathyarchaeia > Bathyarchaeales > UBA233 > UBA233. The sequence goes on along the minus strand of MTLR01000095.1, from coordinate 1,895 downwards.
AGAAAGTGCTGGTTTCAGCGCCTATGAGTCCAGCAACAAGCGCAGATCTAACAGTAGTTTACGGTGTGAATGACAACAAATATGATCCAGACAAGCATCACATAATTTCCTTGGCCTCGTGCACAACAAACTGCATCTCGCCAGTGGCTAAGGTATTAAACGATAAATTCGGCATAAAATATGGCTTAATGACAACAGTTCACTCTGTTACCAACGATCAGAGGCTTCTTGATATGCAGCATAGAGATCTAAGGCGGGCTAGATCTGCAGCGTTTAACATAATTCCAACAACTACGGGAGCAGCGGTAGCAGCAACTTTGACATTACCGGAACTTGAGGGACGAATGAACGGGCTTGCTTTGCGTGTTCCAACACCCACAGTTTCAATAGTTGACTTCACAGCGGTCCTTGAAAGGGAAGTTACAAAAGAGGAGGTTAATGCTGCGTTTAAGGAGGCAGCTCAGGGAGAACTCAAAGGAATATTGGATTACACAGAGGAACCAGTTGTCTCTTCAGACTTTATTCACAACCCCTACTCAGCCATAGTAGACGGACTCTCCACCATGGTAATCGGAAACCTCGTGAAGGTTCTCGCGTGGTATGATAACGAGTGGGGCTACTCCGTCAAAATGGTTCGAATGATAGAGAAAATCTGCCGAATGGCAAAATAACTCTTCTGCAATCCTGCAATCCGTAAAAACTATGTGGTAAAAATGGCTCGATTCCTAACTATAGATGATGTGGACGTTAAAGGTAAGGTTGTACTAGTTAGAGTTGATTTCAACTCACCTATAGACCCGGTAACAAAAAGGGTTCTCGATGACACGCGAATAAAGGCCCATGGAACAACGACCATAAAGGAGCTGGCGGAAAAAGGCGCTAAAGTAGTTATTCTGGCCCATCAAGGGAGACCTGGTGAATCAGACTTTACACCATTGAAGGAACATGCCGAAATCCTAGGCAAAATTTTAGGCAGACCAGTTAAATACGTGGACGACGTTTTCGGAGAAAAAGCTCAGAATGCTATTAAACAACTCCAAGACGGTGAAATTTTAGTCCTCGAAAACGTCAGAACCTTCGCTGGGGAACGCAAAAAGGGTTCTGCTGAAGAACATTCAAAGACAGAATTTGTCCAGAAACTAGCTCCACTAGCAGACTTATTTGTGAACGATGCCTTCGCAGCAGCCCACCGTGCCCATGTTTCTATAGTTGGGTTTACAGCCGTTTTACCAAGCGTTGCTGGAAGAATCATGGAACGAGAGCTTAAGGCTTTAAGCCGTATATTAGAAAATCCGGAAAAACCATGCGTGTTCATTCTAGGCGGAGCCAAAGCTGATGACTCGCTTGAGATATCCCGGTATGTGCTAGATAATACTATAGCAGACCATATCCTGACAGGTGGTGTAGTTGGGCATGTTTTCCTAATGTCTAAAGGCTACAACCTAGGCAGGCCTAACATGGAATTCTTAGAGAAAAAAGAGCTAATGAGTTTAATTCCAGGAATAAAAGAGCTAATAAATAAATACCCAGGGAAAATTGAAACACCTGTAGATTTAGCTGTAGAAGTTGACGGAAAGAGGAGAGAGATACGTGTCGAGGAACTTCCAACCCTATATCCAATCTATGACATAGGAGCTGAAACGGTGAGGAAATACTGTGACATCATAAGAAAGGCAAAATCTATAGTAATAAGTGGACCACTAGGCGTTTTCGAAAACGAAGAATTCCGCTTGGGAACAAAGAGAATTTTCGAGGAAATAGCTGCCTCTGGAGCCTTTTCACTTGTCGGCGGAGGGCACACAATAGCGGCTTTGGAAGGAATAGGACTAGCAGATAAAATGGGATACGTCAGCACTGCTGGAGGCGCGCTAATAGAGTTTCTAATGGGTAAACAG
>MTLR01000021.1 GCA_002010925.1 Candidatus Bathyarchaeota archaeon JdFR-04 | reverse complement strand
CATGTTCTGCTTTCCAGTTTTCTGCCAATTATTTCTTGAGCGTTTGATGTTATAAACGTTGTCACAATTTTGATTTCTTTATCCTCTTTAGAGTATGCTACTAAAAGATGCTTCCCATCAAGCTTCTTGAAGACTATTGTTGTTCCCGTGCTTAAGTCATAATATGTCTGGGATGGTTGCAATATCGCCTCCAAGATCATGTCCTCAGTTATACCCCTTTCAGCTGCTCTGGTTTTTGCGTGTTTTGTATATTTCATGTAACCACAACCTTTTCTATTGAAAGTTCTACTGGTCAGCTTATTACGGTTGTGGCTGCATTCTTTCCCATTTTCAGCGGAAAAGCTCCTTTTTCCTAAATCCCCTCAGACAACTTTCACTGTATAGCTAAACTCGTTTAATTGAATTTTTCTATTACACGTATGAATTGAGAATCCTAGATTCTTCAGTGACTGTATTTTACTGGTAAATTTGTGCGTAAATCCCACCCCCCGGCACTTTTCACTGAATCCCCCACACTTTTGAAGGGGTTTGCAAGTGCTACTTCCGTTTCTTGAATATTTTGACTCCATCCGTTTCGCAGACATATTCGAATCCAACCTTTATCAGTTGGCATTTTCCTTAACTATGTTTGCTACTTTGGAAACATACTCGTCGTCTTTGAAACCAACCAACTGCGCATATTTCAAGGGGTTCTGGCGAGTCTAATGGGGTTTTGTTTCGGGAAAACATCTTTAATGCATGCAAGGTACTGATGAAGAGAAAGTAGACTTACATCGGAATTTTCTTATCTTTTTCTTGTAACATTAATTGGTTATAAAAGGTAATCTAAATGAAACATAAACTTAGATTTGGAGCGAGTCCATTGCCAAATGTTCCATGGGATGAGATGGTGAAATGGGTTCGTTACTTAGAAGAGCTAGGCTTCGACAGCGTATGGATTGGCGATCATTTCGTGAATTGGCGGCACGCACGCGCATCGATAGATCCCTGGTTCGAGGCTTGGACCCTTCTTGCCGCTCTGGCTACAAGGACCAGCCGCATAAGGATTGGTATGGTAACGCCAATAACATGGCGCAACCCAGCCTTTCTAGCTCGTCAAGCCCTTACGGTAGACCACATCTCAAACGGTAGGCTTGAGCTTGGCCTCGGCGCGGGAGTACGAGGCGATCCGAGTCACGCGATGACCGGCATCCCGGATTGGAGTCCAAGGGAACGTGTGGCCCGCTTCCGTGAGTACGTAGAAATAGTGGACCAACTGCTATCCAACGAGGTCACAACCTACGAGGGCCACTACTATACAATCAAGAAAGCCGTTATGAAACCCCGTCCCATCCAGCAGCCTCGACCACCCATTATGATCGGAGCCAGCAAACCAGCCATGCTCAAACATGCAGCTCGCTATGCTGACACTTGGCAGCTCTGCCAGCACCTTAGAAGAGCAACTAGAGGAGATCCGCCGACGCAACGGGCTCATCGACAAATACTGTTTAGATATAGGTAGAGACCCAAGTTCATTACGTCGCTCTTTCCTGGTTTACAGTCCAGAAATCGCGCATGCTCTTGATCATAACGGTTTCATCAGCCTCTATGAATCAGAGGATGCCTTTAGGGATATGGTTGACCGATATGCGGATGTGGGTATTACCGAGTTTTTACTTTTCTATCCTTTCAATGAAAAGCAGTTCCCCAATTTCGAAAAGATAGCAAGAGAAGTCATCCCAGAACTGAGAGAAATTTATGGCTAGCGAATAGGATAGCCAGCTTTTCTCCGATGAACGACAGAAATCTTATTGGTTGACGGTTAGTTCTAGAACCTATGAACTTGTTTTACTAAGAATATGTTTTCCCATAGTTCTGAGCTACTATTGCCAAGTCGTAGATGTCTATTTTGTCGTCTTGATTCAAATCAGCCTCTGGCTTCCATCTTGAATGGTTTGGGTTTGTGCCGAAGGCTAAAGCAGCCATAGATATGTCTTGTATGTCTATCTTTTTGTCGCCGTTAACATCGCCTAACATTTTGATTTTTATTTTAGTGGGGCTTGTCATTGTGTTGTCTTGCATTTCCTTTTCGCCTGGAAGGATGGATGCTTCAGCTTTGATGGTATAGTTGCCTGGTGCCACACCCGTAGTATTCCACATAAAGGCCAGTGTCAAGTTTTCTCCAGGCTCAAGATCGACAACTATTTGAGTTTCTATGTAAGAGTTGTCGTAGTAAACAGCGACGTTAAAGGTTTCAGCCCTTGCCCCCTCATTTCTAACAATAACTGTGATGTTGACAAACCACCCGGCATAGGCTTCTATGACTGAAGAAAAAACGTCAACCACAGCCACATCCTGAACGATCGTAGTCCAAGGCTTCATAAGCGGATACCTATCCACATTATACTCATCAATAACATACGGAGTATCACCTAAACCATCACTGCCGGTTTCATTCTGAAAAGGACCACTATAAACGTCCATACCACCATAGTCGCTCCAGTAGTTACCGCCAGAAGGATAACCATTATCCCATATGTTTTCAGTTGGAGCTTCTATGACTACTTGCTCTGTGTTATTTATGAAATAATTATGGAAAATGAAGTTATCCCTATTGTCGCCGAAGAAAATAAAGTCAATTCCAACTGAATTATTAAGGAAGATGTTATCAACTATACTTATGTAGCGATTTTTAAGGAGGAATTCAATAGCAACATCGTTTCGTATAAACTTATTACCCGAAACAGTGTTATTTTCGCCAATCTGGGGGCAGACGCCATGAATGTTACCTTCCATAAAATTATTGCTTATTTTATTGTAATAGCCACTGCATAAAATCGCGCGGAAGGTAGAAGTCAGAATATTCCACGTAATAATGTTGTAATTGCCACAGATGATTATGCCATAGGAAGCGTTAATTATCCTATTTTGAGATATTTTAGTGAACGTTGCATTCACAAGAAAACCACGATAATCAATGATCCTATTTACTCCTTGAATTGTAAACCCCTTCACTGTCACATTGTTTGAACTAATTTCCATAGCTATTCCATCAGCTTCCCCCAGAATGATCGAATCTTGGTTGTCTCCAAGTAAAATCACCGTTTTATTCACAACCACGTTCTCGCGGTATATCCCAGCTCTCACATAGATGGTGTCCCCTTCAGTAGCATGGTTTATGGCTTCCTGAATAGTTGAAAAATCATCAGGAACAACTACTGTTATAGGGGTAGTCTTAACTTGGTTAATAGTAAATGCAAACAATAACGTGCCCACTAAAAGTATGGTAAACAATATCCCAGAAAATGATTTGTATATCAACAACCTTTCCCTGTTCTTAATAAATTTTAAAAGATTTAGATAATATTTACGGAAAAATCTTCTATTCACTAATTCACATATACTTTAAGCTCTTCTTTAAAATCCTAAAATAATCTCTAAGAGAGAATCTACTAATAAGAATAATAAGGTTTTAATCCCTCCGCATTCTTACTGACCCATACACTTCAACTTTTGAAATAATTACTTTGACGTTATGAATTTTCTATCTACAAGCCCCTGCCGATTATTGATGAGATAATCGTTGCTATTGCAATGATTACTATTGTCTCTGGAAGGATTACTTTCCAAGATACTTGCGCTTTTTTAGCGCGATAGCGGACAAGGAAGACCGTTGTCATAACTCCGATTAGGCTAAGTGATATGATGATGTTAAGGGGGTTTGGTAAGATTAGGAAAGCAATTATTGGTATAATCCCCGCTAGAAAAGTGGTAACGCCACAGATTGAAGCAGACAAGAGATTTGACCTGGCTATCTCTCTTCTCAAAATAGCGAACAAATGTTTAGCAAGCCTTAATGACCTCATTCGTTCCCTTTTATCTGGAATGTCGCTTAAGCTGTGGTCTATTAAAACCTTAAGGGTAAGGATATTTGCCATGTCCTCAGTTTTTCCACCAAGCATAAAGCTTGAGAAATTCGTTATAGCAACCGCTGCCAAACTTAGGATCGCAGCAAACAATGCCACGTCCATATGTAAACCAGCTAAGAAGGCAGATAGAATCACAACAAGACCAGTGATGGAGCCATCCGTCAATCCAGCCACTACCTCAAGCACAGGATCTCTTTTAATCAACAAATTCTTCCATTCCCTGCCCAACCGAATCCCCTGGCTTGTCAGCTTAAAGTTACCGTCTTTTCTGACCAAAAGCCCCTCTGACACCATCTCTTCTAACGCTTCATCAAGGTCATCCATCCTAATAGAAGCACTATTCGCTAAATATTCC
>MTLR01000113.1 GCA_002010925.1 Candidatus Bathyarchaeota archaeon JdFR-04 | reverse complement strand
CGCCCATCATGTATAAGTTCGTTGTAAAAGAACTCATAAACCGAAACTTCCGACCGGAACAAATCTACATGACCTTAGAGAGAAGGATGAAGTGCGGAATAGGCAAGTGTGGACACTGCATCATCGGCGACGGCACATCAATAAAGTATGTATGCAAAGACGGCCCGGTTTTCACTTATCTAGACGCGTTAAACACTAAAGGGATGATTTAGAAGGAGGAAAAACATTGGAGAAACCTAAAATCGGAATTTTCAGCCTAACCGGATGCGGCGGAGACCAGCTTATGATACTGAACCTCGAAGATGAACTTCTGAAGCTCCTAAGCTATTTCGAAGTAAAATCTTTCCAAGAGGCAAGTAGCTATGACGAAAAAACAGAGCTTGATATAGCCTTTGTTGAAGGTTCAGTTAGCACCAAAACCGGCCTAAAACGTTTAGAAGAGATACGGGGGCGTTGTAAACTACTCATAGCCTTAGGAGACTGCGCCATAGGCGGATGCGTTCAAGCCATGCGTAGCCAACAAATGTCCCTGGCGGAAAAAATGCGTAAAGTCTACGGAGTAGAAGAAAACTATTATGACGTGCTAGAACCAAAAGGACTAGCTGCATATGTTAAAGTAGACCTTGAAATACCTGGATGTCCCATCGAGAAAAACGAAATCCTACATGCCATAACCTCACTCTTACATGGAGATTCGCCTGAAACAATAGATTATCCCGTATGCGTCGAATGCAAACTAAACGAGTACCCCTGCGTAATCATAGAAAAAAGCATGCCATGTTTGGGTCCAATAACAACAGCAGGATGCAACGCTCGATGCCCAGGTCTAGGGTTGGACTGCATAGGCTGTCGTGGACCAATAAAAGATGAAACAAACGCCACGGAAGAGCTGAACCTACTGTTGGAAAAAGGATTCGACTTCCAGTATATAGCTAACCGCCTAAGGTTCTTCGGCGGCAACTTTGATGAAATAATTAAACTCACCAGCGAGCTTAAAAAGAAGGCTGAGAAAGAGGGGGGAATTTGAAATGATAAGTAGGAAAATCGAGGTCGAGCATTTAACCCGTGTGGAAGGACATGGAAGGATCGAGGTAACAATCGAAGGAAACACTGTTAAGGATGTGAAAATGAATATTTTTGAAGGCCCAAGGTTTTTTGAGGCTTTCATTGAAACCGTTTATTACGATAAAGTTCCGGACATTATGCGTCGAATATGTGCCATATGCACAGCTTCACACAGTTTGGCGTCAATAAGGGCTATTGAGAAAGCTTTCGATGTGAAAGTAACTCGACAGACAGAGATTCTCCGCGACTTACTAATACACGGCGAAATGGTTGAGAGTCACGCTCTGCATGTGTTTGCTTTAGCTTTACCGGACTTTCTTGGGTATCCTGACGTAATACGCATGACTGAGAAACACCTTAACGAAGTGAAAGCTGCCTTACAACTCAAAAAAGCCGGAAACATGGTTCACAATGTTGTAAGCGGAAGAGAAGTTCATGGAATGAACGAACGAGTAGGCGGATTTTCAAAGGTTCCGACAGAAGGAGAGCTTTTGAATATCAAGGAAGCCATGGAAAAGGTTAAGCCTACAGCTGAACTTGCAGTTAAACTTTTTGCATCTTTCGAAACACCCGACTTCGCTGAATCAGAAAACACTTTAATGGCACTTGACCCCGGAGAGAAATTTGGCTTTCTAGGCGACCAAGTTCTCATCTCAACTGGCGAAAGAGTTCCAATAGAACGTTATAGAGAATTGACAAATGAAAAGACAATCAAGCATTCCCACGCCAAATTCTCCTCCTACAAGGGCTCGCCCTTTATGGTAGGCGCGCTTCCGCGTATACTGCTAAACAAGGATAAGCTTTCAGGAACCGCCCGCGAACTCTTCAACCAACACAAAGACTTGTTAACTTATAGAAACTCCCTAATGAACAATCTAGCACAAGCAATCGAACTTGTTCACTCTGTTGACCGATGCATTGAAGATATAGACGCTCTCTTGAGCATGGGACTACGCGACGAAGGGTTAGTTGAAATCAATCCAAAAGCTGGGCAAGGAGTAGGCGCCGTGGAAGCTCCACGAGGCATTCTCTATCACGACTACACCTTTGATGAGAAGGGCTGCATAGTGAAAGCTAATGTCATTACGCCAACCGCACAAAACGCTGCTAACATTGAAAAGGACTTTCGTGTAGCTGTTCCACGACTCCTAAATCAGCCTGAGGAAAAAATCAGGCGAGCGCTTGAGATAATCGCAAGAGCCTACGACCCATGTATATCCTGCTCAGTCCACTTAGCCATAATAAACCCGTAACTTCCCCTTTTCTTTATTGTTATCTTTCAAAAATAATGGAGAGCCCTGAGGGTTTTAGCCTTCCTTAATTAGAGATTTGTGCCATTCAACTGATTGTTCTGTGTTCATTAAGTTTTTGAGCTCCTCGTCCAAGTTGCTCGGCGTTATCACTAAGAGCCAACCTTTGCCATATGGGTCTTCATTTAAAATTTCCGGTTTTGATTGAACCTCTTCATTAATCTCAACTATGGTTCCACTAAGGGGCGCCACCAGGTCGGAAACGGCCTTAACAGACTCAACCGTGCCATATGGCTCATTCTGCGTAACTGTTGATCCAGCTTCAGGAAGCTCCACGTAAACAATTTCACGTAGCTGCTTCTGCGCATAGTCAGTTATTCCAACACGGACCTTGTCACCTTCAACCTTCGCCCACTCATAGTCCTTACTGTAATACAATCCCTCAGGAACATCGTATCCATCAACCTTAACCAATCCTCTCTCCACCTCAATTTTAATGAAAAATATAAACAACGCTTCTGTTTAAAAAACCTACCCTCTCAAATAAAGTTTTCATCCATTAGACTATTTAGCATACTTTTCCCTAATCCGCTTAGCCTTCTCAACGTAAGAACGCAAACGCCTGGCCTCAAGCAACTCCTCAGGCAAGGTTTCAGGCGCGTTAAACAAGGGCCAGACGGCTAAGAAAAGAAAGAAGCTAGCGAAAGAAAAAGCGGCGGAAACAGGAATGACAAAAATGTAAGGATCAAGCAATTTCTGAACAAAAACTATAAGAAAATACGGAAGACTTCCCACCGCGTAATATTCCCCTTTCATCCCACTTGGGGATAAATCTCCCCAAATAGTAAAAACAAAGGTAACAATAAATACCCCGAGGGCGAACCCATTTATCACACTGTAGACATACCATGAAAGAGAGTTTTCCGGAACAACTCCTACTAAAGCGTAAGCAATACCTAATGTAATAAATCCATATAAAAGTATCTGCCGCCTACCATAATAGTCAATTAAAAATCCCGCAGCAATAATGGCAAACGCAGTAATACCAGTTTCAATAAAAAGTAAGTGAACGATAAAATCTCCTCCAAAGTTTTTCATAATAAAATTTTTAAGAACAGGTCCTTCGAACGCATCTATAAAACAGAACATAACCCATGGAATGAAATAAAGCATAAAACGCCTGTCAGTAACAATTGATTTAAAATTAGCTATATCTTGTTTAATGAATGGTGTTTTCACGTTTAAGGCTAAAAGCAACACTAAACTTAAGAACATCCAAAATAAGGTTAAAATCATAAAATGTTGAGTATTATATGTTTCACTAATAATCGCAATCACTACGAACATAAAACTTGTAAAAAAGAAAATTACTCCACCGTAACGCCCCCTGTTTTCAATAGAAGTATTTTCCCCAAAATAAGCCAAACAAAATGGAATGCCCACCCCAAAGGACGCTCCTGCTAAGAAGAAATAAAAAATGCTATTTATAATGCTTTTAGTTTCAAGAAATATCACATAGATAGAACTTAATATTGCTAGAAAAGGCCATACTTTAATGCTAAATTCCCTTTTAATTTTTTTAAAAACAAACGCGCTTATAATGATAAAGGAAACCGTAGATAAATAATAAACTCCATAGAGGAAAATTTTTCCTTCGTATTCTAAATGAATCATTGATTCTAAAACATTTTCAATCTGTTCTCTTGACAATCGTCGCCAGCAAAACAATGTAAACAAAACTATAAAAAGACGTATCCTATTTCTCCAAGAATGTTCTTCATTCATCTAAGCGTTCCCTTATACCTATTAATAACAAAACTTATAAAGTATTTATGTTGAACATATATGCAACAAAGGGGAGAAAGGATGAAGAAAAAGAAGAGACCTGTCCGAAATCTATCTTGGTGGGAGTAATTCCCCCATTTTTGTTTAGTGTTTCAAATTCCTTTAATTAAATTATTTTGGAAAGTATTAAATGAACTAATGATAATTGAAATTAATAAAT
>MTLR01000191.1 GCA_002010925.1 Candidatus Bathyarchaeota archaeon JdFR-04 | reverse complement strand
TAGTAATAAAATGAAAGCTATGAAGATAATTAAGTATCTTAAAGATTTCATTCGAACACCTTGAGTAGAATATTTTTTGCACCGCTAATAAGTTTTCTGGAATTAGGTTCTACCATGTTTTAAATGTTATTTCTTAGGAGTTTTTTGTTTCCTTAGCTTGTAAAGGAGTATAACTATGATTGTTATTGTAATTAACAAGGCTGTGATTATGAGGAGGGGTTGGAGCGGTGGTTGACCTGGTTTGGCTGGGGTTTCGAAGACTACTGTTTCTATATTGCTTTTTGCAGGGAGGGTTGTTGCATCCCCTTGCCATTCGCTGTATATTTGGTATATTCCTGTCTGGTTTATGCTCCATATATATTGGTATTGTCCTGACCCGTCGGTTAGTACGGTTTCTGTGTTAAGTTTTTTCCAAATGGTTTCCCCTTCAAGCTTATAATATATCGTTATTTCGACATTCTTTTTCTCCGGCATTAGTTTTCCTGAAATTGTTATATCGGAGCCTACTTCAGTTATTTTTGGGGAAATAGTTAGGGTTAGGTTGCTTATTTCAAGTGCTCTGTTTAGTTGACAGAAACCATTTATTGTTTTGAAGGGGTTGATGGGGATGGTATTGCCGTTTTTGTTTATGAGTTTAATGTTGATTAGGTTGAGTGGGAATTTTAGTGTGTTTGGTTCTTGCCTAATTATGTTGAAGGTTAGTGTTGCTATTGTTCCGTCTCCTGATGGGAATTTGGATGTTTGTTGGGTGAAGCCTTGAGTTATGTTTACGTGGTTTAGTGCTGAAGCGTATTTGAAGTAGGTTTTGCTGATGGTTGGTAGGAAGGTTCCCTCTGTTATGTTTATGAGTTGAACTAGTGTAGAGTTGTAGGTTAGGGTGATGGATAGGCTAACTAGTTCCCATAAGGGATGTATTCCCTTGAGCTCTATACTTAAATTGAAGTGTTTTCCAAGGTAGGGTTCTGGGCCGAACTCTATTGTGTTTGGGGTTACTTCAAGCCATGGTGTTGGAACTATGCCCTCGATTCTAAGGGTTCCGTTGATTGGTGGTTTAATTGAGATTTCGCCTGCTGGGTTGGTGAGGGATATTTCGCTTAGGGTTAATGGGGTTTGGTAAACTGTTGGGTATTTTGGCTGGAGAAGTATTTTGAACTTTATTGTTGTTAAGGATAGGTTCCCTTCAGGGGTTACTGAGGGGTTTTCCAGGATTATTCTTATTTCTCCCGGTTTAGTTATGTTTGTGATATTAAGCCATATTTGGTTGGCAGTTATGTTGTATAGGGTTATAAGTGAATTGTTGAATGCGAGAGTAAAGGAAATTTTGGTTAACCGGATTTGTTCATCTAGGTTTTTGACGTATACTTGGATGGTGAAAACTTTGTTTACGACTGAGGGGGGGAGGGGGCCAAAGGTTAAAGTTTTGGGCGTTACTTCAAGCCATGGTTCAGGGGCTTTAACTCGGAGGTAACTGTATTCTCCATCGTATATAGTTGATGGGATACGGTTTAAATTATCATCCAGAAGGTAGGTGAGTTTGTTGTTGATGTTGAGGGTGCTGTTAAGTTCTTCCCCAAGCGGGGGTGCTAAGATTATTTCCAGTTCTATTATGGCAAGAAGTCCGTTGCCCGTGACGGCGCTCCCTACAAGTATGCTGTCGCCGATGAGGACACTTTCCATAACACCATCCCCATTGTCATCGTAGAAGTCGGGAGATGGTTGAACTGTTAAGCTTTGTTGAGCGAAAATCCAGTTGGAATCCCATGTGGGAAGCCATGCACGTGTAATGTTTAACATGGTGCCGTTGATTTTGAGGTAAACTTGATATGCGAAAAGATTTTCTACATTAAATAATTGGACTGTTAGGTTGAAGCGCTCGCCGGTGATGTCTGGACTTGTATAGTTGAAGGTTGGCAGTCCGGTTGTGGGGTTAATAACTTTTATTTCTGTGCTGTTCTGTGCAGTAATTGGTGGAAAGTTGGGTAGGGATATCAAGGTTAGTAGGGTGATGATGGTTATCTGGATTAAGAGGTGTTTTGTTTCCATTTATGCATCATCTTTTAATTCCTTTAAGTGAAAAATAACTTTAACCTTTTCGTTTTGAGAAACAAAAAAGGGGGATATTTTGGGAGGCTAAATTGTTTAGAGGGGTAGTATCCAGATTTTCTTTTCTGCTTCTGGTGTTACTGCTGTTCCGCTGTAGGCTCCGCCTTCTAGGAAGTATACTTTGATTGTGGCTTGTCCGGCTGCGGCTTCCCACGGAATCGTTATTGTCAGCGTGGTTGAGTAGTTCTTGTATGTGCAGAAGGATGCTCCGCCGATAACTAGGTCAACGTAGGTCATACCTATTGAGTAGCTTAGGTTGTCAAATATGGCTACTTTGAGGGTTACTTCGTAGTCTTGTTGGGCGTGGCTGCCGTATTCGACTGTTATGTAGACTGTTTCGAGGTGCATGTATTCTTCTTTGTCGGTTGTTACTTTCCAGATGCGGACTAGCCAGTCGAAGTGGAATTGCATGATGTCGAAGACTACTTCTTCGGCTACTTCGACTGTGGCGTTTACTGTCCATACGCCGAAGAAGTCTTCTGCGTTGTAGTAGGGCATACGGAACTCCACGGTCACATGGCCATAATCATCAGTCATTCCTTGCAGATTGGTGAAGAGGTTGCCATCGTCATCGTACACGTGGAAGGTTACTAGCTTCTGCGGGACTGGCCACCAGTTGTAGGTCACTTTAGCTGTCAGGGTGATTAGCTGCTGTGGCACTACTAGGTCGGCTGGATTCATTAATCCTTGGCCGCCGAAGGGCGACGGATACTGCATCCAAACATCAATCCTGCTTCCAGTAGCCTCGATTGGAAGAATCGTTAATGTACCATTCTGCGGCGTGTCATAGGGTACTGGTTCAGCGTTTTGGTCAGCCAACACTACTTCTATTAGATTGAATTCGCCGTAGTAGGTTTCGGTCCAGCTTTGGACTAGAGGTCTGAAGGTGATTATGGCTACTGTTCCATCACCTTCTGGGAAGACGTTCCAGTCGCCAGTGGCGTTGGGTAATAGTAAGTCTCCAACTAGGATGTGGGTTCCATAGATTGGGTCGTCTATTTCAACATATGATATGAAGAAGGTGTATGGCGGGTCTACTGTGTTGTTGAATTGGGCTAGGAATGGCCCTTCTTCTACGCTGACTACTTCTACGAGGGATGGATCGAAGCTTAGTCGGAACTGGATTCCAACTAGGTACCAAGCGAAGTGTAGGTTTTTCATGTCCACTGTTATTTGGAAGGTTTGGCCGTATTGGTCGCCGAGTACAAGGTCGGGGCCTAACACTGTGTCGGCGGGCACAACTTCCAGCCAGCACAGTGGCAGAGCTAGTTTGGCGTAGACTCTTACGAGGCCGTCTTGGGCTGGCTCGGTTGTTATCGGCCCAACCGTGTCCATTAGGGTCACGTTATGGAATACGAGTGGGGAGTCATCATAGTATCCTGCTGGCATTGGCGGGGAGGCTTTCTGGTTCCATATTTCAAAGGTAGCGGTGAAAACTAGGACGTCGCCTGAGGGTGTTGTTGAAGCGTCGCCATAGAAGTAGATTTTTCCGAGTACAGAGGTGTCTAATGTGACGTTCACCCATAGCGGGTCTACAACTACGCTTGGATTGCGTATCAGGTCAGGGTTGTAGGTGAGTGTGAAGTTGGCACTGTGGAGGGCCCAACCTATGTCAAGCTGCATTATATATATGTCTACGTCGAAGAATGTACCGTTCCATAGGGTGTACATGTCGAATTCTAGGTAGTCGGGCACTACTGCCATGTATGGATTGATGGTTGGCGGTTGCCAAGCCCATTCGTAGGTGGCTCCTGTTTTCAGAGTAGATATCTCAGCTAAGTTTGAGTCTAGTAGGTAGGTGTCAACGTTGTCTATAGAGAAGTCGCAAGTTAGCGTTTCATATTTCCCAGGGGCAGCGGTTATTTCAAGTTCGAATACCGCTAGTTTGAATGGGCCAAGTCCAGTAACAGCTGTTCCGACCAGTATTGAGTCACCTACTAAAGCGCCTTCGATAAAGCCGTCACTATCTGGGTCGTAGAATGCTGGAGCTGGCATTACTGTTGAAATACCGTAGAACACGTATACCGGGTCATCTGATGGAAGCCAAGCGCCGGTAATGTTCACTATGTTTTCGCGGGGGCTTTCGTTTAGGATCTCCAGCTTTACCTGGAAAGCCCAGAGGTCGGTTACGTCGTATAGCCATGCTGTGACTGTCCACCTGTATCCTATGTAGGGCTCCGCTATTGGCGGGTTGGTTGCGGGGTCAAGGTAAATTTCGGTTTGGGCGTA
>MTLR01000016.1 GCA_002010925.1 Candidatus Bathyarchaeota archaeon JdFR-04 | reverse complement strand
TAGAGCTTCATTTGATCCTTCTTCTTCAACAAACCACTTAACCACTACGCTTGCATCAACAACTATCTTCTCCATATCTTGAATCCCTGAACCTTCTTATTATTTCTTCAGCTTTAGCCTCCCCTTTACTCTTCTTTCTGACTTTTTCGTTTATGAGAACTGCTTTAGCCAAATTTCTGCTCTTTTCCTCCTCTATCTTTCTTCTTATGGCATTCCTTAAAAATTCACTCCAGTTTATACCTAATTCCTTCATTAATTTTCTCGTTTTTTTATCTATCCTTACAGTAATTACTGTCATACATGAATTACTCTATCTAAGATTATATAAAGCTTTCACTCATAGCTTATAAATACCGCTTAAGAAGTTTTCCATTCATTCTTACAACTGGATAACACGTTAACCTTTAGTAGGTTACCGTTTCAAGGGAAAATCCAAAATTGCTTCGTTTTCAGCCCTAGAGAGAGGTATAGAAACGACATATTGTATGAGGCTTAAGCGGAAGGCAGGCATTATCCCGGTAAACTATAAGGCAAAAGCCAGAAAAAGGAGAGAATGCAAGCCTGGGAAAATGGAAAGTTCATCAATTCGGGTATAATACTTCACCTCAGCCACTTTTTTAGCGTCTTTAACTGTTCATTAAAAAAGTTACTTTATTTGAGTTTTCTAGAAGGGGCCTCAAACTTTACGTTTTTGTGCTAATTGTTCGATTGGAATGTAACCCTCAAATATTTCGGATCTTTGCAGAATATCCTTCCATAGTTCTAACCCTTTCTTTGTTCTCCACTTATTTGGCGAAGGTAGCCCCAGAACAGCAATTTTGTCTCCTTCCTCGAGTTTTTCTACAGTTATACATCTCCCAGTTTCGGAGTGCACAGTTGTTATTATGTCCGGAGCCATTGCAACAAGCTCTTTATTTCTATAAGCTGCAAGCACTTCATTTTTGGCTTTAAATTCAAACATGCTTCCGCTATGTTCATGTGCTCCCTGAATTTTTACGTGTATAAAGGTAAAACCAGATTCAGTTTTCAGTTCAACATAATCCACAATGCCCTCAAAGAGTTTAAAGCCGCCTGTCTCTTTCAGAATAGCCTTTATAGGATCAACATTACTTCTAAGTAACCTTCCAATCTGCATAGACCTTGAGAGGCTAAACTGGATTGGCGAAACCCTTACCTGTTGCCCAACTAAAATTCTCCTTGCCGTGTAGGCGCTGTGACCCCATTCAGCAGCAAGAACACGCGCAATCCTCTCTGCAGCTTTAGAGTCTATGGTTTCCTTAACTATGACTATGTTTCTAGCATGAATATCCGCAATAACCATTGGGGTCAATGGAATATCATCAATCGTGTAAACTTTTAAATGAACTTCCGGAACCGATCTTCCAGCCCCGTCTCCATCTACAACTGGAATGTTACATCTTGCAGCAACGTCAATTGCCGCAACGGTATTAAAACCGCCCAATTCCACCGGAATCGTGGCATAGGCAGAAAATCCTTTATACTCCTCTAGGGCCTTGAGAGCTTTTACCGCTGCGCTGGAATCATATTCAATGGTAGTTATGGCGCCAACGCATGCAAAATTCACAACCCTTGCATCCTCGGGTACCTCTGACGGCGCCACAAGCTTAACACTATAGCCTTGGGAGAAAAGCTTATCCACCAACTTATAACCCGCTTCAGGGGCGCCCCCTCCACCCGCAGAAAAAATGGCAGCTCCATCCACTAGATCTAACATGTCTTGATAAGACAAGACCTTCAATCCTGAAAGCACCAATAATTTCTTGACATCGCCGACTAATAACTTTAATTAGCGAAGAGTTGGACGTTTCAATAATCGATGAGTGAGGAAGCTCGCTGTTAAACTGAGTAAAATTCTTTAGCGCATGTTCAATTCATATCTACCCATGAAGGCTTTCATATCGGTTGACTTGGAAGGAATGCCACATATAGTTGTTCCAGCCCATTTAAATTTGAAGGGAAAATTATATGATGAAGCAAGGAATATTGCCACCGAAGTCACGCTTGCTGTGGCAGATGAGCTGCATAAAAACGGCTTTAATGACATCGTTGTCGCCGATAGTCATGGACCCATGATTAATCTAAAAGTTGATGATTTACCCGAATATGTTGAAATTGTGAGAGGGTTCCCACGCCCACTAAGCATGGTTTCGGAAGCCAAAGACTGTAACGTTGCCTTATTTCTCGGCTACCACGCTAAATTTGGAACAGAAAAATCAACATTTGATCACACTTACAGCGGAAGAAGCATTAATAAAGTGGAAGTAAATGGACTAGCAGCAAGCGAATTCCTTCTCAATGCTTATGTCTTGGGAGAATTCTCCATACCCGTTATCTTAGTCGCTGGAGAAGCTCAACTTCTAAAGGAAGATGTTGAACCACATGCACCATGGGTCGAAACCGTAACTCTCAAACAATCTTTAAGCAGGCTATCTGCAAGGAGCGCAAGCCTTACAAAGATTGAGAAGGAACTGCGAGAGGCTGTTAGAAAAGCAATAGCCAAACATAAGCGTGGTGTCGCTAAACCATTATTGGTAGAAAGCCCAGTGAAAATGGAAATAACCTTCCTCGCAAGCCATTTCGCTGATGTCGCTGAATTGTTGCCTACCATTAAGAGAATTAATGGCCTGAAAGTAGAGTATACCTCCCACAATATGATTGACGCATACAAAACTCTCGAACTGTTAGTGCTTGCAGCGACAGGTACGTCAGCTATACTGGAACATTTAAGATAAAACGCGTAATAGGTGGAAGAATCATCACCGTCCAAAAGTTCATTTAGAATAAAAGAGTGATTCATCTAATGACACTAGTGAATACTCGCTAACACTTAAAAGGGGAAGTTAAGGGTCGATCTTCCCGAACTGGGTAGCAACGATGGCTATATCGATTATATCTATTTTTCCATCATAATAGAGGTCACACAGAGCATGATATTCCGTATCTTCAGCATATTTTCCGAACCGGATCGCTACTTGAGCTACGTCGGATATGTCGACTTTGCCATCAGGCATGCCTAATTGCGTACCACTAATATCTCCCATCATTGTGATGTTGAGATATAACAAAGAGGTTACATTGTTATCGAGTGGGCTAATATCATCAAGTATTTCCGCTACAGCTCTTATGCCATAAACACCTTTTTCAATACCACTGGTATTCCAGGCGCAAATTGGAACAAGAACTTTTCGAGTCTCGCCTGGAAGAACTTGAGAGGCTGTCAAGCTTCCAACTGGTGGAGTTTGACGTCCATATCTATCTACAAGAAAGATCGTGACTTTAACGTCTTCCGTGAAGGTTCCTTTGTTTTTGATAACTACGGAAATGTTTGCGGTCAGCTCTAATGTTGAGGAGATACATAAGACATTTTTCTCAGTTGGATACGGCAAGGGTGTACCATCAATGACAATGTCGTGTATTCCCGGTAAAATTTCAATGGTTCCATCAACGTAACTATTGTCTGTTATGTCTTCTTCTTGGGGCATGAGGGTGATGTTTGCAAATATCTGGTAAATTTCAGGGATAAAAGCTGTTGTATTCCAAATTAATGTTATGTTTAATGGAGGAGCTAAATAATTTAGCTGAACATTTTGCGCGGCTACCAATGTTATGTTGGCGGTGGATGTCATATTTACATAAAGGCTTAGAGTGAACTCTTCATCGTAGGCTCCTTGGTTTTCAACTTCAATCGTTATNCTGATCTGTTTACCGCGTGGGGCTTCGTCAATGTATGGTACTGGTTCAACCCAGTTTATAGCAATATCGTGGATTGGCTCTATTACTTCAATAATCATGGTTTGATTGTTGTTTAATGGGTTATCATCATCTATTTCTGCGTACACTTCGATTATGAAGTTTCCTATGCTAAATGGGTCCCATGCTGCTTCCCAAGTTTGTTGTTCGCCCGGGTTAAGTGAAGAGATAATTTCTGAGTCAAATAAAGTTCCGTTGGCATAGGCGTAAGCTCTGAAAGATGTTGTTGAATAATTTCCTATATTTTGGAAAGTAACATAGATGGGCATTAAGTATCCGAGAAAAGCTGTGGTTTTTGCAGGTTTTACCTCGACTACTTGTAAGTCATGAATGGGTATTAGGACTAGTACTTTTCCGTCAGTTTTGTTATTGTTCTCAGGGAAATCTTCTTCCGTTATATTTGCATAAGCCCCAATTAGGTAGTATCCTCCAGAAAACTTAGAGGTATTCCAATAAAGGGTTACGTTCCTTACCTCATCCTTGTATATTATTAAATGTGCCGTGTCTATGGGCTTTGGCGTTGTGTTGTTGGAGTACCATAATGTTACTGTTACGTTTTCGCTTGGGTA
>MTLR01000190.1 GCA_002010925.1 Candidatus Bathyarchaeota archaeon JdFR-04 | reverse complement strand
TATGCTGAAAGATTAAGGGAAAATGCATTTCGTAAAGTTTCAAAAGAGTATGATTGGAACGGCATAAGTCTTCGATTAAAGGAGCTTTATGGCTCTGTACGTGAGGACTATCTGCAAGGTTCTTGGAAACCAGTATAGATCAGATATGTGCTTTTATAAATATATTCGCTTTTTGAGGCAAAATTTATATATCTTAAAACGTAATATTTCATACAGATAATATGTCTTAAAAAAGACATATTGTATAAACGTTTAACAAAAATACAGGTGTTCAACAATGCTCGAAATAATAATTCCCACAATATGGACATGTTTGGCAGTATATAGCATGTGGTACTTCACCTCAGCTAAACAATATGCCCCGTTGACACCACAAGAGGCCAAAATACTATGGAAAATCCATCAAAAAAGAAGTGGATGCAAAAGTAAAAAAATGCGAAAGATAAAGCATAAAGACACGTTAATAGGGTTCCAATGCTCCTGTGGTTACAGATATATCAAAAAACAACCAATAGTACTGAAATATCCGAAAATCCAGCCGGAAAACTAATTTAACCTACTTCCACTCAACTTCATTATGTGAACAGAGAAAATAAAGTTGGACGCACACCTACAATTTATAATGAACAGTTAACATGCTTCTTAAAACTAGAATGTCTAAATCCTTCAGGAAGTCACAAAGACAGAGAAACACTCAGTTTGATAAAGATTTATGGAAACAAAAAACACTATGTAATTGCTTCCTCGGGGAACGCAGGGATATCCCTAGCTTACTGGATTGGAGAAAACGCCACGATTGTTGTGCCGGAGATAACTCCAGAGGTAAAAATAAAGAAGATAAAAAAGTACGGTGCAAAGGTTTTGGTTAAGGGCAAGTATTATTCGGAAACTTATCAAGTAGCTGAGGAAATAGCTAGAAAGAAGGGTTGGATAAACATTTCTCCCAGACAAGTCGAACGTTGGCGAGGTGACGTCGAAATAAGTTATGAGCTAAAAAACTTGAATCCAAAATATATTTTCGTCCCTTCAGGCAACCATACACTCGCTAAGGGAATAGCCCACGGCTTTAGGGAAATGTTGGAAAAATCTATAATCCAAACCCAGCCTAAAATAATTTCCTGCGTTTTGCCCGACCACCCATTCATAAGCCTAATTGATTCACTAAGAGAGAAGTACAAGCGAATCTTCAATTCCATATATACATATAGTGGAAGTGAAGAAAGCTTAGAAGAGGACTTCCTTAAATTCCCATTTACGGAAACGAGGTCAACGTTAGATCTGGATGAAGTATTGGGACTTTCTTCATTTTTTCCAAATTATGACCCGGCAGTCTGGCTTGCAATTTATATAGCCAAGAAAGCCAGAAACGCAAAAGGAAAAAAGGCGGTAATTGTTACGGGAATTAAACGTGAAAGTCAATAAATGGATTCAGAATCCATATTTTGAGTTCATAAGTTAGTTAAATAACTACTTGTTAATGTATGCGTAAAATCGGGGAGTAAAATAGAAATGAGAAACTCTTTCACGCCGGAAAAAAGAGCCAAACTTCAACAAAAAATTATGATTGCGCTTGAAGAAGAGGTGCAAGTTCTTTCGCCAGAATTACAAAAGATATTGATAGATGACCTAGTTACGGCCTTTGAAAATAGATTAAAAGTGTTAAAAGATCTTCAGCAAAAACCGCAAAAGACTGAAAATATGCAGATAGAAGACATAGCAGAAATCCATAAAAGCTTTATATAGAAACCCCGAAAATAAGCGAGAGAGGCATACACCTATGCGAAGATCAAAACTCGAAATGTATATCGATATATTAAGAGTGTTGGCACAGCGGGGACCACTTAAACTCACACACATAATGTACAAGGCAAACGTAAACTGCAGCGTACTTAAAGAATACCTACAGTTCCTGATGGACCACAACTTGGTTGAGGAGCGGACGGTGGGCAAGAAGCGCGTAGTATACGCCATTACTCAGCGAGGAATCACTGTTTTGAAGTACTTTAGGGAGCTTAGGCAAGTCCTTCCAATAGTGGAGGAATCTAGGAACCGTACACCTATTCCGTATTAGGTTGCCTGCTTTTCTTTCTTTATTTCCCAAAGTTTATTTTTTGTAGAGTTTTTGTTTGGAATTTTTTGTAGTTTATTGTTTTTGGGTTTTTCTTGGTAATATTTACATATATGTCGTAAGACTTAATAAATAGGATAAAGTTTAATCTACACAAGTATTCCAAAAGGGAAACACACTTGAAGAAAAGGGACTTCTCCACCAAAAAATCCCTCCTAATCCTCGAAAAAATAAAGGAAAACCTGGAAAAGCTAAACCAGAAAATGGAAGTAATGATAGAACTTCAAAAACACGGAAAAACTAGCACAGAATCTTTCACTGATGTAACCGCTCCCTTGGATGTAATGACCCTGCTTTCTATGCCTGATCACTTACGAAAAACAGCAATAACTGTCTGCAGACTTGGGAGAGCTACCGCCGAAGAGGTGGCCCAGCAAACCAAACGTGCAAGGGCGGTAGAAAGCGCCTACCTTAACCAGCTCGTGTTAATGGGATATTTAAAGAAGGAAAGACAAGGAAGAAAAGCCTACTTCTATGTTGATAAAGAAAATAAGGAGTGAAAAGTTAAAATGGGAAAGATAATAGCCATTCACTCCTACAAAGGCGGCACCGGAAAAACTCTTTTTTCAGTGAATCTCGCCACAACTATCGCCTTAAAAGGAAAAAAAGCATGTCTCCTAGACATGGATTTTCGGGCTCCAAGCCTACACGCCATCCTTAAAATTAAAAACATAGAATGCTGGCTAAACGACTACTTAAACGGAACATGTCCCATCGAAAAGGTACTGGTTGAGTTGCCAGAAATGTCAAATGGCGGAGGAAAATTTCTGATAGGCTTAGCGAATCCTTCCACCGAAGCCATTCGTGACATGTCAGCCAAAGACAGAAAATGGGAGATGCGTGCCTTAGGAAGAATACTATCCCTTAGAAACTCCATCCTCGACGAGATGGGGATAGACTATCTCATATTCGACACTAGTCCAGGGCTCCAATATTCCTCAATAAACGCCATTGTAAGCGCTGACATAGTCTTTGTAATTTCCACTGTAGATACATCCGACGTACAGGGAACAAGAAGAATGCTAACGGAACTCTATGACTTATTTGAGAAGAAAACCTACATGATCCTAAACAAGGTTTTGATCGACATAAACTCGAAACACGGGAAAGAGGAGCTTTCGGAAAAATTGGGAAATACCCACACATTGCCAATTTTCGAAATAGTCCCATGCTTCTGCGATATCCTAAAAGCTGGAGGAAACTACATAGTAGCTAAGGAAAAACCAGACCATTTCTTCTCTAAAGTGCTTATCCGCATGACTGAAAAACTAGAACATCTTTAAAGGCGTTAACATTTTATTCCACGGTTTTCGAAATATTTCTTGCCGGATGATGAGAAGGCATTAGTTTGATCTTAAGCGAGATGAAATTTCAGAGTTACTCGGACGGCATCTAGCACTCACAACAACAAAAACAATCATTTTTACAAGAGCATAGCGTTTATTAGTTAGGAAGAAACATTTATTAATGGAAACGTTCCAACAAGAAAAATTCGAATATAAATGAGTCCGCAACCCTAATGGCGGCGGCTCAACCCCAACGAAAGGCGAAAAGCCTAAACGGATGAGGAGGTTGACCTCCAGTTGCGGACACAAAATGGAGACCTAAAGGTTAACGTTTAGGTCTGACAAACCCAGCGCAATCCCCCGAAACCAACCTTCAAGCCTAAAGGTCGTACACCCACCCAATATGCAACTCCGGTTGATCCTGCCGGACCCCACCGCTATCGGGGTAGGACTAAGACATGCGAGTCGAGCGCTTCCGGCCACGGGGAAGCGCGGCATACGGCTCCGTAACACGTGGCTAACCTACCCTTGAGACGGGGACAACCCCGGGAAACTGGGGCTAATCCCCGATAGGGGAAAAATCCTGGAATGGATTTTCCCCGAAATGGCGTCTAGACCATGCTTCTAGACGTCGCTCAAGGATGGGGCCGCGGCCGATCAGGTTGTTGGTGAGGTAACGGCTCACCAAGCCTATAACCGGTACGGGCCGTGAGAGCGGGAGCCCGGAGATGGGCACTGAGACAAGGGCCCAGGCCCTACGGGGCGCAGCAGTCGCGAAACCTCCGCAATACGCGAAAGCGTGACGGGGTTACCCCGAGTGCCGTCCGCTGAGGACGGCTTTTCCCCAGTGTATATAGCTGGGGGAATAAGGAGAGGGCAAGCCTGGTGTCAGCCGCCGCGGTAATACCAGCTCTCCGAGTGGTGGGGACGCTTATT
>MTLR01000061.1 GCA_002010925.1 Candidatus Bathyarchaeota archaeon JdFR-04 | reverse complement strand
GTTTTTCCGCAACTTCGGCAATGGGTTAGGTTTCGGTTATAAGCGAAAAATCCTATGGCAGAATTTCCTAGCAACCGCTTAGTGAGAGAGAATAAGGCTTCAGCCGAATGGTCTCCGTCTGGTAATTGTATAGTGAATAATCCTTCGGAATCACAAACTCGACGTATTCTCTGTTCCACCTTTAACCTTTCCTCAAAGGGAACCTCTAAGTTCGAAGGAACAACAACGCTTTCAGTGTAATGTGGGTTTTCTCTTCCACTTGCTGGTTGGACTTTTGCCCATCCATAGCGTTCAACATCCAATTCGGCAAACCGTTTGGCAACACTTAAATTTGAGCCTATGGTTGAAAGCAGTCTAGTTTCAGGCTTTCTGGAAGCTTTATTTGTATAATTTGTTATGTGTTTGGCTATTTTCTCAGCTAATGTTAACGCATTTGATTCTTCGAATGGTAGTTTTCCTGTGATTGCTTTCACGGTTTCGCTTAGTCCAATATGGCTTATCAATCGAACAGTGTTTCCAAGCCTAAAATAAGGATCGCTGTCAACCTTCTGCGCCATAAAAGGAAGTAATCCCTCATTTAAACGTGCTCGCAGAGTTCGGAACTTTATCTCAAGTGCCCGGGTAGCCATCTCTAACTGCTCGTCCAGAATTCTCCAGAAAATGTTTTGGTCTCCGTTTGCTTCGTATGCGATTCTAGGCAGATTTAAGATAACATTGCCTAAGCATCCTGTTCTCAAGGTGTCGAGCTCCCAGTCTCTATGCCAGTCAGCCCTTACAACGAACCCCCCTGCGCTGAAACTTAGGTTTTCACGGTTTGGATCGGACAAGTTTGCGAAGCATGGAAGCCCGTTTTCCGCAGCCAAAGCGTGGGCTTTTAGGAAAATTTCTTGTTGTTCTTCCTTGAGTTTTGCAGAGCGTATTTTTATGATAGGGGTTGGATTAAAAACTGGTGTTTTCTTGCTTATCTCCATAGTCGCTTCTAGCAGAGCAGATGCCAGAAGGAATGATTCCTTGATATGGTCGGTGTAAACTCCATCTCCCCCAACAGCTTTTCTTTGAGACAGAAACTTCGGAACTGAAAGTTCTATTCCTAAACTTACTTTTGCGATTTCTCCATGGCTGTTGACATTCTGGTTGAGACTTACGAGAAATCTCTTTAGTTTTTCCTTAATTTCTGTAAGGCTTAAGCCTTTTACAAAGGGAGCTAAGAAAAGGTTAAAGTAATCCAAGCATTGTTCGTCAGCTATTTCCAGAGAACCAAACCTAACGAGATTAATTATTACTGTAAGCGCGTCTTCCAGATTTTTCGGCGGTGGAAAGCCTAAGCTTAGCGGCATGAAAAGTTGAGGGTTTAGACCGTTTTGAAGGTAAAATCTTATGTCGTGTAGGATAATATCTGGCTTTAATATCCAATCTTTTAAGTTTTCTAGGTGGAGACTTCCAGAGGTATGCGCATCCGCGATGTCCCGTGGAAGAATACTAAGCAACGTGTATTCTTCGATTACAGCTTTGCCTGCCGCTTGGTGTACAGTTTCCACGTTTTTGGACTGTTCTCCTATAGAACGGATAAGCCGAGTCACATCGTATACTGGAAGACCAAGTCTTGTAAGCTTGTGCCTATACTCCTCTAATCCTTTCTCGACAAGAATGGCGTTCACTATCTCACGTATTAAGGGCGCAGTTAAATATCTAGTCTTAAAAGCTTGAAGCCGCTTTTCAGCTGCCCTAGCTATCTTTTGAGCTAGGTCAGCTGGCATCCCGGCTTCTTTCACAAGAGATTCAGCTATACGATTCCGGTCAAATTCCTCAATCGATAGGCGGGAAGTGCGCACAAGCATTTTCTTTCGACGAAATGCTTTCTCCTCAATCTCGTCTGAAATATCTAACATCATCTTACCAAGCTCAGTCAACCGATACTTCTTTGTCTCCACATCCGGCTCGATGAGGTTTGCCTTCAACAAAGCTTTCAAATGATAGGCAAACCTTCCAGCATCCCTCGTGGGATTTAACCTCAAAACATTCATTATTTCTGTATAGGAAAGAGGGCCCCGCTCAAATAGAAGGTTCAAAATCTGAAGTCGGGTAGGTGAGGAAACAGCCTTCAATATCTTTATGCTTTTAGGAGGCTTAGGCAAGCTTTCAACCCCGGTAAAGTCTACCTAAACTATTTAGGAACAAACAGTTTAAAAGTTAGGTTTACAAAAACGAAAGCGAGATAAGATAAATGTCCGACACGGGGCTGTCGGCTAGCTTGGTCTAGGCTCCGAGACTTGGGCTCTCGGGACCCCGGTTCAAATCCGGGCAGCCCCACCAAAATGTAGTGAGGGTGTTCTGGATGTTGTTGCAAATAGTTGATGTTAAGAAATTTCCATTGGGGGATGAAGATATTCGGAGGCTTGCAGAGATTGAAACTCATCCGAGGGTTATGAAATGGATATGGATATTCACACAACTGATGTCAATGAAATGTATTGCTTATTCAAGGAGTTCCTTGAAGGGCTTCCCAGTAATGAAGATCAGATCTTTCTTGTTGGAAGGTTCAATAATAAGGTGATAGGTTTTCTTGGGGTTCATCGTAAGGGTAAGCGTATGCGGCATGTAGGGTTGTTGGGATAGCGGTTCATCCCGATTATTGGGGTAGAGGTTTTGGAACAGAATTATTAAAGGTTGGAATAGAATTCGCCAGGAAAGAAGTTTTTTGAGGCTTGAGGCGGATACTCTCGCTGGGAATAAGGCTATGATTAGGGTTGCTGAAAAAGCGGGATTTAAACGTGAAGGAGTTAGAAAAAGGAGGATTAAAATAAATGGAAATTATGAGGATGAAGTTCTGCTTGGAATGATACTTATATAATAGAAAGGCTATCCACTGTAGATCGTGGAAATAGATAATCAATTTTAACAGATAGCTAAAAATTATTGCTTTTTCTTAATATATCTTTTACGTGCAACATCAATGCATTCGGTGAAATCATAGTCGTTTCTTTCCTCGATTTCTTCATCTATCTTTATGTAGAGTCGTTCAATGATCATTAACTCGATAAGGGACGCTCCGCCCTTTCCGAACATCATCTCTAGGCATGCTGAAAAATTTTTAGTGTTGGCCGGGATCTCGTTTTTTCTTATGAAATCCTTTTCTAAGTGATAGTAAACAACTTGTCCCATGCTCTTGCCTATATGCTTGAAGGAGTTATCGATAACATCCAGCAAAATCTTGTCAAACTCTTTGTTTAATTTCTTATTTCTCGACAGTTTACTCAACCATGTGCAAGCTTTACTAGGAATTTGAGCTTTATTTATTTAAAATTTACTATCTTAAAGTAAACGATTTATTCTCTATAGTAGTTGTCTATATTTAGAAATAGCAAATCAATATAAAATGCCTCGTTCCTATAAGTAATTAAAACTAACGAGATCCTATAGTTGAAAAGTAAAAAAGCAAGAACAATTGGCATCTTAGGGCGGCCTTATGTAATTGATATACTTGAGTCTTTATGTAAGAAACCGTTACGATTTGTGGATTTGAAGGATAAATGCTTAAATGATCGAACAAGGGCAAACAGGCTTAAGGAGCTTAAAAAGAGAGGTTTCATAAAAACCATAATAGTTGACGTGAATGAACAAAGCTTTGTGCATTATGTTATAACTAGTAAAGGTGAAAAGGCTTTATGTTTGCTTCGTGAACTCGAAGCATTAATTTGTAGTAAATAGGTAATAAAAGGAATCGCAATAATACATAATTAGGACTCCTTGAATGCACTTTACTGTTTTCTTCCCTTTGAGGTCGGGACTTCCGTTTATAATTAGCCTTTTACTAGCGGTTTTTATTAACACGCCTAATTTACAGTGGTAATTGAATATTTAGACAATTGAGTTATGTTTCTTTCGGGATGAATTCATAAGTTATGAATCCTTCAGGCTCCCTTCTTGTCGTTATTAAGCGTACCTTCATTTTTGGCTTTATTTTTCTTGGGTCATCTATTTTAAGCCAAGCTAATACTTTAACTCCTTCTTTCATCTTGGCAATGCCGACTATATAATTTTCGTAGTGCATGTGAGTTAAGGGTTTAACGAAGATCATCGTGCATGTTAAGAGTTCTCCTTCACCGTTAAGCGGTATCCACTGCATGTCGGATTCTAGGCATTGGGGGCAATCTGCTTGGGGTGGAAAGAATTTTTGGCCGCATTTTTTACATTCGGTCATGTAGATTTTTCCTTGTTTTAGTCCTTCAAAAAACCTTTGAATTTTAGCTGTGGCAAGTTGGAATCTTAGGGGTAGCTCGCGAACGCTGACGTAGAGCGGTAGCTTGGTTTTTGCTTCTTCGATTAGGGGTAAGCCTTTTTCTTTAATGCTTTCTTTTGTGATTTCATCTAATTTGA
>MTLR01000001.1 GCA_002010925.1 Candidatus Bathyarchaeota archaeon JdFR-04 | reverse complement strand
ATATAAACTCGATTATAAAACCAAAACTAGCCGTAATAGACGGTTTCTACGCCCTTGAAGGACCAGGACCCACCTCAGGCTCCCCAGTCAAGATGAATACTATAATCGCTGGAGAAGATGTAGTAGCTACTGATGCAGTTGCATGCTATATTATGGGAATAGATCCAAACGAAATATATCATATCAAACGTGCTTACGAAAAAGGCTTCGGAGAAATGCGACTAAATAAAATCAAAATCGTCGGAGCTAAAATTGAAGAGGTTCAAAGGAAATTCAGAAGAAGATAAATATCGAAGGATATCGAATTTTATAAGTAATAAGAGTAAAAGATAATATTTTTCCTATCAAAAGATTTTTTTAAAGATTTTTCCATCATAAAACTCAAAGTTTAGGAAAGAGAATCCAGATAAAACTGTGAAAAATTAGAGATAAGTATTATTTGTAGCGCGAATTTCATCGTAAAAACTTATTTTTTAAATAAATGATTAAATTTACTGAAATATTTTTTTAATTATTTATTTTATAATAAAAGTATGACTCCACCGATAAGTAGGGCGATAAGGCAATAAGTTCGAAGTCCAGTAGCCGTGTTATTCGCCTATTACCTGAATTACTACGGTTCTTTTCCTTGGGTAAACGTCAGTTTCCACAAATAGGATGGACTGCCATGTTCCGAGCACTACGTGACCATCAACTACTGGCAGGGTTCTGTCTGGAGGCAAGAGGATTGAACGTATGTGGGAATGGGCATTTGATGGATGTTGATATGCACCGCGTTTTGGGATTAGTTTTTCAAGGAAGTTTTTTATGTCGTTTAAAAGTGCATCCTCGCTCTCTGTTAATATTATAATTCCGGTCGCGTGGGGCGCAAAAATATGGACAATTCCATTTCTTACGCCTGATTTTGCCACCGCCTCATGCACTTTATCGGTTAAATCCACAAAATCTATTTCGCCTTTAGTCGAGAAATGATGGTGTTCGTTTACTATTCTTAATGGAGACATAGTTGTTATTGAGAATGAAACATGTTTAAAAGTTTATTTGAAAAGCCTGAGAGAATTTTAAACTAAACATTCACGGAGATAGTCATCTAATGTTTTTGCTGGCACTACTTTAATCTTATAATCACGGACATCTATAGAATGCTCAAAATTTTTCTCAGGAATAACAACCTTCTTGAAGCCCCAACTCTCCGCGGCTTTGATCTTCTCGTATAACCCGCCGACCGCTGTGATATTTATAGAATCGCCAACACCAAGGTTTATTTCTCCAGTCACTGCAACATCCTGCCTTATGGGACGTCCCTCCAAAAGCGAGCAGAGTGCAATAGCCATTGTTACTCCGGCTGATGGGCCATCTACACCATATGCCTGAGCGAAATCTATATGCGTTAAAAAGTCTTGAGCTATGTCTACGCCATATTTCTGCATTATTACGCTTCTAACTTTGGCTACACTATCAGAAATGAACTTATTGTCTTTAGCTATTCCGGTTACTTTATAATAACCCTTAAACGGATAATTTCGCGATATCTCGCTCCTTTTAATCATAGTTGCCCTTACACATAGAATACTTCCTGTCATTTCGCCGCTGTATGGGTCAGTTACAACGGCTAACCCGTAAACTTGTCCAAGCTTGGCACCTTCCGGTCTTATTTCTAAGAACTTTCCTCTTTCGCTCATTTGATGTTCTAATATTTGGCGTTGAATGGTTTTACAGTGATTTTCTATAGCTTCTATCACATGGCGTCTTTCGACAACCTTACATCCTTCATTTATTGCTAACGTGGCAGCAGTCTTTATTATCGCAATTAGTGGCCGGAAACGTGTTGTCAAGGCATCCTTTTTGTTGCTTCTTCGTCTACCTTCTTCTACTATTTCTTCACAAGCTTCTCGACTGAAGGGTATAAGGTTAAACCGTTTGATCTCTTGAGCTATGAATTGAACATATTTTCTACGGTTTTCTATGGTGTTGGGCATGTCGTTGTTCATTCGAACAACTTTGCCATAACCATAAATTCGGTCCATTAAGGCTGGGTGAATCTGGTTTATAGAATCAAAATTCCCTGCGCCTACCAGGAAAGTTATACATGGAACAGGCTCGGTTGAGACAGCCATTGCAGCAGTGTCACCGCCATGCCAATGGCCTCGCAAGGTTATGGGTAACTGTCCCTCTTCCAGAACTGTTAAAAGAGTGATTGCCTCGTCTGGACTTAAGTTCTTAATTTCATCAATGTATAAAATGCCCAAGCAAGCCCTATGGACATCTCCTGCAGTGACTCTTTGATGTTCTGGTGTGCCCAAACCACCCGTTTGGTATGGGTCCCAAGCGATGGAACCGAAAAGCTGAGCAGTTCTATGCCCCGTTGCATCTATGAAGGGTGCTTTTCCAGAGCTATTATCTACTATTAATTTTGGAATGTCAGATTGTTGGGCGCCCGAAATTCCTTTCAAAGCGGCTAATCCGCCTAGCCGTGAGAACCACCACATGAAAGTTCCTATAAAGATTAGGCTTCCTCCCGGAATGAAGGTCAATTGGACTAACCCAACGAATCGGTTTACTAAGTAATCCATGAAGTTATAGTTGTAGTATTCCTGTAGAGTTTCGCCTAAGAAAGGCGGGTTAGCACTCCATGTTTGCCAAGCTTGATATAGGAAGTAGAATCCTAAGCTAATGAGAAATAAACCCATGAAAATTAAGAATGTTTGGAGCGCTTTGAACCCTACCTTTGTTAAGAACTTTCGCTTAAGCTCTTTCATCTGCTCTCTTCGGAGAATCTTTTTCCCTTCGCCTGATTTATGGATAGAAATTTTTGGCTCGCTTGGAATAGCTGGGTTTTTCCAACATAAAACATCAAAGAGCTTTATACCCTTTTCTTTATAAATCTGCGTAAGCTTTTCTGATAAGGCTCTACCTATGAGTGATTTACCTGTTCCAGGTTCACCTAACAAGAGCAAATATGGACCTGGACTTATAGCGGTTTTCGCGTGAGGTTTTGGTTTGTTAGGATCGCTCCACCGTTCATACCATTTGCTTTTTTCCAAGTGTTTAAGTTTGTGAACCCACTCATCTAAACATAAGAAACATTCTTTTAAGGCTCTTTCTTGCCCTATAACCCAATTTATTAGATTATCGTCAACTGGAAATCCTTCTGTAGTTTTGAAGTTTGTCCAGTCCCATTTAACCCTAACCTTTCTTCCATTAACTATTCGCTCGATTGTTTCAATGTCTTTACCGAAATAATCCTTAACCACGATAAACACCTTTCTCCTCTGATGGTTTAGGGTAACTTCTTTCTCAACAGACAAGACGGACTCCGAGTTTATAGAGGCTTATTTCAAAGCCCGTAATATGCCAAGAAACGAAAGAGTTAAAGCGTAAACCATGCGCTCATAAACCTAATTGAGGAAATCTTCATGGAAGACTGTGTTTTCTGTCGAATCGCGAAGAAAATTGCTTCCGCAAGCATAGTATATGAAAATGAAAAAGTCATTGCTTTTATGGATATTCGCCCAGTTAATCCTGGACACGTATTAATTATTCCAAAAACTCATGTATCTCAGCTATCGGAACTTAATCCGGAAACTGGCGGTCATATGTTTAAAATTGCGATGCGCATAGCCCAAGCCATTAAGCGTTCAACTATAAAATGTGAAGGAATAAACCTCTTTTTAGCTGATGGAGAAGTTGCCTTCCAAGAAATATTCCATGTTCATCTGCATGTTATTCCAAGGTTTAGAGGGGATGGCTTCCAAATAAAAATGGCACCCAGTTACGGGTCAAAACCAACTAGAGAAGAGCTGAATAGACTTGCTAAGGAAATTCGAAATGTTTTAGAATAAAAAGGGGTTTCGATAGAGAAAATAGGTTATAAGTCCATAGATTTTTGTGTTCATTCAAAATTTTTGTTGTTTCTGATGTTGTTTTCGTTGGAAAATCCTGTAGATACTTTTATGAGGTCTCAGTTTTTTATGGTGTCTTATGAAGTAATGTGAATTTATGAGAGTTTTGTTGATGCTTTTGTATACAGTGAGATTATCACCAGTCTAAGTTGGTGTCTGGGGCTCTCGTTTCGGAAAGCCTTTTTTGAAGAGATTTTGAATAATGTACCTATCATTGACAAATTTATGTAGGCTATTCCTTGCATTTTTTCCTGTTTTTTAGATGTTTTTTATACTTTTTGGTTGTTTTGGTGATAATGGTATTACCATAAGTTTTATACTTCACCATTGCCTCCGCGTATACAAAAGCATCAACGGGAGTTCATTTTTATGCTTATAAACTGTTAGCTTTAATTATTCTGTGGGTTGATGTATGCGGAAGGTTAATGGAGATAGCATTCGGAGATGGCGACGTAGAGGGTTTTACAGCGAATCCGTT
>MTLR01000085.1 GCA_002010925.1 Candidatus Bathyarchaeota archaeon JdFR-04 | reverse complement strand
AAGAACATGGTGAACGTCGGAAGCTCGAAAAAGAATTTATTGAAAACGTTACTGAAGTAGTTGAAAGAGGCGGAACCGTGCTTGTGCCAGCTTTCAGCGTCGGACGTTCCCAAGAAATTGCCTGCATCTTAGCGGCGTATCACTTCGAATATCCAATAGTTCTTGATGGAATGGCGAGGGAAGCAAGCCGGATAATGATGAACCATCTTGAGTTCTTCCGTGACCAAAGGCTCTTTATGGATGCTATCCATGGAACTTCATGGGTGGAAGGTTGGAGAGATCGAAGAAACGCAGCTAAGAAACCCGGAGTGATAATCTCACCAGCCGGGATGCTAAAGGGCGGGCCATCAGCATTTTACATATCAAAAGTAGGGAAGAAATCCCGAAATGCGGTTTTCCTTGTCAGCTACCAAATCCCTGGAACACCGGGAAGGGAACTTTTAGAAAAGGGAATGTGCGTTATTGACGGAAAAGTTCGAAAAGTGAAGGCTGAGGTTAAACATTTTGACTTCTCCTCACACTGTGGAGCCACTGAACTCCGCCAAGCCGTAAAAAACCTTAAGGGAAGCCCTACAGTTTATGTAGTTCACGGAGCCGAAGGAAACTGCGACAAATTCGCAAAATGGATAAAAAGAAATGTAGGTCTTAAAGCCATAGCGCCCAAATCAGGTGAAACGTTCACGGTATAAACGAGGGAGGGCAAAATGAAGATTCACGTTTTGGGGAGCAAGAATGTTCCAAAGCATGTTCTAGAAACCATAACGGAAGGACTACGTAATGTATTCCCAGAAACAAAATTCAAAATAGAAACAAAATCCTTGAAGGTTCCCTCCCAAGCTTTCAACCAAGATCGCCAACAATATCTTTCCACGATTATTCTAGGTGAGATCCGGAAACATGCAGAAAAACAAAGACTCACCATCGCCTTAGGCGTGGTGGATGTAGACCTCTATGTTCCACAGCTAAACTTCGTTTTCGGAGAAGCCGAATGCCCAGGGAAAGCTGCAGTCATATCCACCTTCCGGCTTAATCCTGAAATCTACGATCGACCGCCAAACGAAACCCTGCTTACGGAAAGATGCATAAAAGAAGCAGTCCACGAGATAGGGCATGCCTTAGGGTTAATGCACTGCCGCAACCCCTTCTGTGTAATGCACTTCTCCAACTCAATTTATGATACGGATGTGAAGCAAAGATTTTTCTGCACCAAATGCTATTCTACGCTTGTTAAAATCTTAGAAAAGAAGGAAGCCCTTTCTTGACCGAGAAACAGTTCAAAGCAAAGGCTGTTTATTTGACGCCTATAGTTGCTAGTTTAGCAGTGACTTTTCTCTGCGGTTTCCTCATACTTTACGCTAAACTACCAATTGAAGCAGTCACGCCTTTTCCAGATACCGGCTCCGGCGCCCTTGGCAATGCTCTAATATTTTTGGTTCTAGTGTCCGCTGGAGCTTCACTCCTCTATCTATCCCTACGCCGTTTCGGATTGAACTTAGTAAAAATCCTAATAGGCTCAGCTTTCACCGCATCCGTTTTCATACTATCCATATTCTATATCGACCTTATTCTATACCTTCTTCAATTGCAGAGTTACAGTTTTGAAATC
This sequence comes from Candidatus Bathyarchaeota archaeon JdFR-04, assembly GCA_002010925.1. Lineage (GTDB taxonomy): Archaea > Thermoproteota > Bathyarchaeia > Bathyarchaeales > UBA233 > UBA233. The sequence continues at coordinate 2,801 of MTLR01000085.1, read as the reverse complement.
CTAGTGTTATCCATTCTCCTGACCTTTTTTGCTGATTACTGCGTTTTCTTGACTGAAAAACATACTTACGGATTGGTTCTAATATTTGTAGGCGGCTCCTTAGGAGCTTTACTTGGCGCTTCTATCCCTACTCTAAGCGCCCTTCTCCTCTTGGCCTTTCTGGCAGCTTATGACATTTTCGCTGTTTTCCGCGGGCCAGTGGGCAAAATAGCCAAAGAAGGACTTTCAAACTTAAAGGGAATAAGCGTTCAGTTCATGGAAATAGAAATCGGCCTCGGCGACCTAACCTTTTACGCCTTGTTTGTGACGCATGCACTAATCAGTTTCGGGTTAATTTCAGCGATCTTGGTAGCTTTAGGGATACTAGCAGGATGCTACCTGAGCTTTAAAATGCTAGAAAGGAAAGGGCTCTTTCCAGGTTTACCTTTTTCCATAGCTTTAGGCTTTATTTCTCTTGCTATTGCATTTTTATTTCCATTAGTCTAGATTTCTCTGATCTCGCATCGAAGCTTCTTAATGATTTCCTCAGCCTTAGTCGGTTCAACTTTTAAAGTATAAAGAGTCTTTGAGGTGCGAAGTTTAAGTTTGACAACATCCCTTAAACGTTTTATTGCACAGTAATGGGCTCTTTCGCTGATAGCGATAAATTCCTCAGGGTCAAAGATTTCCTTAGGCATATTACATCATCCTTGATGTTCAACAAGAACAACCCAAACTTATTTGATTTTTGGTTCAGCAAAGGCTTTCTAATAATTACCAACACCAAGCAAAGAGCGAATGATGAAACAATTGTTAGTGCCGGGGGCGGGCTTCGAACCCGCGACCTCCAGATTTCCTATCATCTGAACCCCTTCTTTTCTGTTCGATTATGAGTCTGGCGCCCATTCCAGGCTAGGCTACCCCGGCCATAGATTAAGTCTCTGTTAAAATAATTTGAAGTTTCCTCTTTAACCTTTCCTTAATTCTTTAATGCCAATCTTTCCGCCTATAAGCACAGCGTCTGCCATTTCTATGAACAGCCCTGTTTCTACTATGCCAGGTATGTTTTTCAGAATTATCTCGAGTTTTTCCGGATTCTCTATGACGCCAAAGTTTGCATCTACTATAAAGTTTCCATTGTCAGTTATTACTGGTCCAACTTTATTGTTTGCTTCCCGCAAATATGTTTTGGCGCCTAGCTGTTCTATTTTCCTTTTTACATACGGAAAAGCGAAGGGTAACACTTCAATTGGTACTGGACAGTTCTTACCCAGTTTTTCGGTTAGTTTGGTTTCGTCAGCTATTATTAGAACTTTCTTGGAGGCCGAGGCTACTATTTTCTCTCTAGTTAAGGCTCCGCCGTGACCCTTAATTAGATTTAGGTTTTTGTCTATTTGATCAGCGCCGTCAATAGTTAGATCTATTTCCAGGTTTTCATAAAGTGTAGTTAACGGTATGCGATTTTCTATTGCTTGGAGCATAGCTTGATAGGAGGTTGGGATGGCGTAGATTTTGAGGTTTTCTCGGCGTATACGTTTTCCTATTTCCTTTATAGCGTAAGCGGTTGTGGAGCCACTTCCTAAGCCTAGAATAAAGCCGTTTTCCACATGTTTTGCTGCTTCCTTGGCTACAGCTTTCTTTGCTTTCTCTTTCCAGTTTGGCTTTTCATGTTTCAATTTCCATTTGCCCCAGCCTTTCAAGAACTTTCTCCACTTCAGCCCTTATCTCTTCTATTCTTTTTTCAGCCTCTGTTTTCGACGGTGGCTTGGCTTCAGGACGGGGTTCCCGTTTTCTGGTTTTCCTTCTTCTCTCTTTTGGCGGGGCCGTCGGAACTTCAATTGGTTTTGCTATGGGAATGGGGGTTATTTCCTTTATTGGTTTTTCTATTTCAGCTTTCGAACGTAGCTCTTCTATTTTCCGATTTAATTCGTCAAATCTTTCGTTGAAGAGTTTTATTAGGTCTTCTTGCATGGTTTCGAGTTCGTGCAGGGCAACTATGGACTCGTTTTTCGTTATAGTCTCCTTGACTTTTCTCATACGTTCCTTGTAGGATTTCGCCAAGCGTTCCCGTTCTTCCTCTGTTATTTTTCCTTCAGCATGAGCTTCGTATAATCGTCTAATAGCGTTGCTTAGAATCTCCCTTTCCAGATCCAGTATTTTCAGTTCTTCTCGGGCACGGAAGGCTTCAGCGTTTGTTATGCTCTTCGTAATTCGGAAGGGAGATATGGCTTCAAGCTCCAGAAGCGAGTTTTCCTCCAAAACTTTTTCCTCTTCTGGTTTTTCCCGTCTTTTTAAAAGGTAAAATACGGTGGTGCCCGTGATAGCCGCCCCTAACGTGATAATTCCGTAGAGTAGGGGCGGTTCAATGGTCAAGGCTTTCCCTCTTCATCATCATGGTTCATTAAACCTTATATATAAATTTGAGCAGTGTTTCAACCCTTTTTTGCTATAATAATCCAGCAACAACCTACCGGTTTAGTGTCCTCTTTATAAGCTTTAAGAATGTTGAAGTTTACCCTCCTAAATTCCTCTATATATTGCTCTTTTGATTTTGGCCAAGCAGCTATTATAGGTAGACAAACCTCCTTTTCTTTACCTTTAATCTTAATTTTCCGCAGAATCATACTTCCAGGATCTTCCCCTAACTTTTTATAAAATTTCTTCACCGATACGGGTTCATCAACTCCTATATTGCATGAAAAGTATATGGCGTTACGTTTTAGTATTCTATAGGACTCAGATAGATGTTCGTCCCTCAATTGTTGGTCTGTTATTATATGTAAACAAGCAATGTTAATTACTAGATCATAAATTTCGCTCTT
>MTLR01000046.1 GCA_002010925.1 Candidatus Bathyarchaeota archaeon JdFR-04 | reverse complement strand
TAAATTACAACATTTATGTAAACCAAACATGTAAACCAAACTGACCAATCAAAAAATTTAATGCAATTAGTGTTCTCGAAAAAACAGAGTTTAAACATTGCCCTGTCTACGGTATTATGGTGCTCCGGCCTAGGTTTAAATGTCGGTTTAAATTATCGGTTTAGGCATCCCTTTCTTACAATAACCGTTTATAGCTTATTGAAGTATTTTGATCCAAGCCTGTTGTCTTCTGATTATTTTGAAGCCAAACTGGGTATACATCCTTATTGCATCTGAGAGAATTAATCCTGTGTCTGCTATGGCTTTTGAAAACCCTTTTTCTTGCAGGTATTTTAGAAGGTAATAGAAAAGGGTGTAACCGGTTCCCTTTTTTCGATATTCTGGTAATACTCCTGGGATGCCTAGGCGATTGGTGTCACCGTTGAAATCCATCACGCCAACGACTTTTCCATTGTATTCTGCTACGAGAATAATTTCATAACCTGTACTTTTTAAATAGTGCTGGAGAACTTTGTCTGCTGAAGCGTTAGGTCCAAAAGGAGACCAAGGAGCACTTTTCCTGAACACTTCAGCTATATCATTAGCGTCTTTTTCCCTCGCCTGTCTTATCTTTATGACTCGATTAAGTCTGAGAGGAGGCTTTACAGGATTATCTAGATATAGTTCAGCATATATACTGTCGTATCGCCAGGGTTTCTTGTCTGAATATGGCTTGTAGTAAAAAAGTTCTTGGTGAACGAAGTCCATTTGCTGTAAGAGTTTTTCCGCAACTTTGTTATCGCTATAAATTAAAACTACAGCCAAGTTTGCGCCTAACGGTTCAAAATGTTCAAGACACTTTTGAATAAGAGCTTTCGCCACTCCTTGGCATCTATACTTTGGAATAACTGCGATCTTGCTCTGTCCCATATCACGACTTGTGGGAACGAAGAGAAGCTCTTTGAAATCCTTTTTTCCATGTATTTCCTTAAAATGACAATGCGTATATCCAGCTACTTCACCATCTATCTCTGCAATCCATAAAGATTCATGCTTTGAATGATTTTCCTTAATCCATGCTAGCACATCGTTAGGTGTTATATAGCGATAATCATATTCCTTACCTAAAGATTCAATCCACTCCCTAAAAGCCATGTTGTGAATATGGGCAATTAATTTTTCATCTCCATCAAGGAAAGTCCTAACCTTAACTGTCTTCATGTTCTCCACCAAAGATGGTTTAACTCACCTTAGAAAGAGAATTTCTGGCCTATAACAATTACCAAATAATATGAAACTATGCATGACTCAAAAATTGAAGCTGCGGGCTCCTGCGAGAACTTCTATTTTTTCTATATGAAAACAACACATTTTGGACAGCAAGCTGATAATTTAAACATTAACACACCACGGCATATTGGTGCCGGAGTAGGTTTAAATGTCGATTTAAAATATCGGAGTTAAGCTGTAATTATCCGCCTTTTCTGGAAACATAGCTGGAATAAACGTTAAAGAAGATTTAGCTCTCTGAATCGGAGAGACAAGAGAGCAGTCAAGTTTATCATTAAGATTAGAAGGACCTATAGAAATCTGTGAATGGTATTCCTTGGTTGAATATTTTTTAGGAAAGATGACAACAACCATATGGGGTATCTAAACCTTGGGTGCATACTAATAAGCATCAGATGGCAATTTTGGTTCTCCGAGTAGGTCAATGTTCGAAAGCCAACCGAATAGGGTTTCGATTGCTAAATGCGTCGTAGTTTGTCAATCAGTTCGTTAAGGTTTTTGATAGGTTTTAGTTCTTTTTCAACATGCTGTGTTGATTGTTTACGATCAATAAGTATGGGATCTATTCCAATAGCTCTCGGTCCAACAATATCCCATCTGGGGTCGTCTCCCACAAACACGCATTGTTGCGGGGTTAATTGCAACTTCTGCAATGTGTACTGGAAGATTTGTTTTGCTGGTTTTCGCCATCCCACATCTCTGCAAAACACAACGGTGTCGAAGTATGTATTTAACCCAAGAAGCTCTATGTGTTCCCGCCAAAGGTTAGCTGGGCTTCCCCATGTTGTGTTGGAGACAATCGCCGTCTTATAGCCCTTGGACTTTAGCTCTTTGAGTGTGGGTAGAGTGTCTTCGTAGCAGTATGCCTTACCAAATATAGGCTTCATGAAACATCTACACATTGCTGTCAAGAGGTCGGAGGAAGGGGCTAGGTTATCAAGTTGGAATATTCGCATCAACCTTTTCTCTAAAGGTCTGACTTGGTAGTTGCTGGATTCAAAATCCTCGGCCTTTACGGTATGCCACATATTATCCAAGGATACACGAAAAGCTTCTTTTTTGAGGAGAAAGTTTTGCACTTCAGCGATAGCTTGTTTAAGGATTGTTTGAAATTCATGTCTTTCAAAGTAATGGACTAGGGTGTTGCCGAGGTCAAACAACACTGCGGTCTTCATACAAGAAAACTTCTCCATTTGCTATAGATTCTAATATTCTAGCTCATCATGATTTTCAGTATACTCTTTTTGAGTGACTGTTCCATTTCTATCATTCATTAATTTTCGTTATTTTCCACTTATATATCAAATTCTGTAATCTAATAGGATTTTTGGCGTGTTATACGGTTTAACGTGTCTAACATGAACTTAAATGTAATTTGTGCAAATTTGGTGCTCCGGCCGGGATTTGAACCCGGGTCTGCGGCTCGAGAGGCCGCCATACTTGACCGGACTATACTACCGGAGCTTTCTATGTCCGTAACTGTTTTGAATTATTGGATATAGATTTTTTTATGCCTAAAAGTTCAGAAACGTTTTTGCTTATTTTGTTTTTATAGTTGTAGATTGTTTTTAGTGTTTCGTTGAGAATTTGTTTTGTGGTGGTTTCTTCGGATTTAATTTGGTTTCTTTTTCTTTCGAGTTCTTTGAGTTCTTCTTGTAATCTTGTGATGGTTTCTTGTATTTTGACTATTTCGGGTGATTTTAAAAGTTGCTGTTTTAGTGTTAGTGTGTTTTTGCTTTTTTGGTAAAGAAGGCTTAAGGAGTTGTTGTTGATGATGTTGTTGATGGCTCGTTCTGCTTTTCGTTTTTTGTCGTTTTTTAATTTTAGTTTGTTTTGAGTCATGGAAACGTTTAGTTTTTGGAGAATCTGTCGCAGTATTGGGTACTCGTTTTCTTCGGTAACTAGGGCTTCAAAGGGGGATTGGATGTATTGGTCGAGTTTCTGCAGTTCTTTAGGTGTTAGGCCTCCTTCACGAAATGTCAGTGAACGAAATTTTATGAATGGTTTTTGGAGATGTCGGAGGGTGTGTTTCACTTCGAAACGTAACTTTTCTATTTCTAAATCAATTTGATTTAGTCGAGTGAAAATTTTTTTGTTTTTCAAGCTGGTTATGTTTTGTTGCTTTTCGGCTATTTGATTTTCAATCGAAGTTTTTTCAGCGTCTATTTTCCTTTTCTTAGCCTCTAGGGCTATTTGTTTTCTTTCTAGGGTTAGAAGGTTATCGATGAGGTGGAATGTTTCTTCTAAGGTTTTGATTTTAATGTATTTCTTTGTTAGAAAATCTTGGAGTACTCTCAGTTTTTCTTTTGCTTTTTCAAAGGAGGTTGAGAATTTTCTTCTGTCAAGAATGAAGAAGGGGGATATTCTTGGAAACCAGTTTTTGATGTCGATATCGGTTACTGTGAACGCCTTTTGAGTTTCTTGAAGGAAGTTGTGGAGACTGTCGTAGGTGACGTTTTCTGGGATATTTATTTGTTGTATCCTTTCGAGAAATAGGCGTGCGAGCTTGTTTAAGCCTCTGGCTCGCTTGTAAACCTTCATGTTCCTTCTTTCAATCTCTCTTCGGCTAGCCTCTAGCAGTACTTTGCAGGCTCCTTCCACATCTTTGAGTGCCTTTTCCATTTCCTCAAGTAGTTTTTGAGCTCTTGCATGAACTGGAAGGAAAATGGATTCAGTTTCCTTTTCAAGCCAATCTTTGACTTCTCTTGGAGAAAGTTTCAAAGTTTCTGACAAGAGTTTTCCCAATAGAAGATAACATGCAAGCCTCTATTTATTCTTCAAGTTATCGTTAGGCATATTGAAGGTTTCTTGTTGTATTAACATGGAGGAAGCTATCAAAGGTGTTTTGGAAAGGTTCGCAAAAAAGGGGGGTTTAGTATTCGGGTATTGGGGGTTTTTCGCCGCCTTTTTCCTCTTTTGGTTTGGATGCGGCTATTACGTCGTCTATGCGAAGGATCATAGATGTGGATTCGGTTGCTGATTTTATGGCTTGTTCTTTTACTACGGTGGGTTCGATGACTCCGTTTTCGTACATGTTCATGATTTTCCCTGCGTAGAGGTTTACTCCCATTAGGTGGCCATCGGTTTTTTCGTGGGCAGCTCGGAGTTCAACCATTATGTCTATTGGTTCTAGTCCGGCGTTTTCGGCTAGGGACTTTGGTATGACCTCTATTGCTTCAGCGAAGGCTTCGATCGCTAGTTGTTCCCGTCCACCAACTTTTGGAGCATATTCGCGGAGGTGCCTAGCGATTTCCGCTTCTGCTGCTCCGCCGCCTGCC
>MTLR01000157.1 GCA_002010925.1 Candidatus Bathyarchaeota archaeon JdFR-04 | reverse complement strand
TGTGGCTTCAAGATTAGTTCTGGAAAATATTCTTAAAATGAGCTTAAAATGAAATTTAACTCAAGTTAGGAAGAGACCAGTGTAGCTTGCGTGAAGGCACATCAGTAAAAAGAAATCTAAATAATACTAGAGGACAATAGCTACGGTTTAGAGGGATCTTGATGAATGAATTGTTTGTTCAAACCACGGATGAAGTTGCTTATGATTTTATTGAGTTTGCGAAGGTTAACTGTTACGGAATTGAATTAACTTCTTTTGCTCTCCCATGGATACTTGACGGAGATTGGAAATCTATACTGCAATCTTACAAACTGGCTTTAAAGGATTTTAGAAATGAGGTGGCAATTCACGGCGTCTTCATGGACATGATTACTGCTAGTAGAGACGCCAGAATAGTTTGTGTAGCAAGGGAACGGATACTCCAGAACATCAAAATCGCAAAACAACTTGGGGCGAAAATTGTAACTTTCTGTTCATGTTTTAATCCATGCATTGCCACAGGTTCACCTAAATACGTGGATGGATACAAGCAAAGGCAAATCAAGTTTTGGACCGAAATAGCAGAGTTAGCTGGTGGCAATCTCCTATTGGTTTTCGAAAATATATGGGAACCACAACCTGAGCTTGTAAGAGATGTACTAGACAGTGTCAACTCTGAAAACTTTAAAGCACTACTCGACACAGGACATGCCAATGTTTTCTCCAAAGTGCCGATTGAACGATGGGTTGAAATCCTTGCAGACCACTTGTCGTATATTCACTTGAATGACAATCACGGAGATTTAGACAGCAACTTTGCGCCTGGAGAGGGAAGTATCAAATGGGACAAATTCTTTGACGCACTAAACCGTTATGGGCTAAAACCTCGGATATGCCTCGAAGTTGAGGCTTACAAAATTTACTCAAAACTTGAGAATACGAAAAGAGCTATAGAATATCTCAAGCAGATGAAGTTCTATCCCTTTTAAGTCGGCGCAGTATTCATTGGTAGCCCGAGAGAGATTCGAACTCTTGTTTCAATGAAAGGAAAGATATTCGAAGCTTGCCTCAAAAACGTGGATTATAAACGTATATGTGAACCTATTACCCCGCACTTTTCATCACTGTTGCGTTGTGATGTTCGTTATTTACTGAATTTTTCGTTATTTACCGAACTTTTAAATATGCCCACATTATAGAGGTAGCTGCGAGGATAAATTGTCTGTAAAACTGTCTTCCCCTCAGGCTTTCCGTGTGGTTAAGTATCTTTTAGGGCATCCCATTACTTATCAGCGTCAAATCCATCGAGATCTTGGAGTGTCAATTGGCTGGATAAACGCCGTGGTTAACTCCCTTTGTGAAGCCGGGATAGCAAGAAAGGGAAAATGGCGTAGAATAGAGCTTGAAGATCCATACGCACTTCTGGACCTGCTGTCTTGGCATCGTCCTCTTCGAAAACTTCTTAGGGCGACTGTTCGGCTTGAACTAACAGAATTGTCAGCCGCAGAGGAAAATCTGCGAGATACCTGTCTAAAGGCCGGGATAGACTACGCCTTAACAGCTTTTTCCGGTTTAAGCCGCTACTTAGCCTATTACATAACTTTTCCAACAATCCACACATACGCGAAAGACCCCCAACGATTACGGCTGCTACTCCCAAAAGGACGTGGCCCCATCACTGTGGAGCTACTCGTCCCGGATTATCAGCATATCCTAGAAAATGTCAAAGGAATAAATGGTTTCAACGTTGTTGACCCAATACAAGTTGTAATGGACCTTTTCTGCTTAGGCTCTGCAGGAAGGGATGCCGCAACCAAACTTTACGAGAGGATAAGAAATGAACAACCCGAGACAGCTTGAAGTTCTAATTGAGGAATCCTATAGCGAACTTGTTTCGCTTTTGAAATGGTTCTCCCTTTTCGGCCCCATACCTACCATAATTGGCGGATGGGCAGTTTACCTCTACAACTCCTACTTCGGGTCAATTGACATCGACATAGTTGGCCCCAGCCACCACGGACTTTTCATGGATTTAATTGAACGATACGAACGAACGCATGGATATGAGTTCATAGCGAAAAACCAATTAGGATTAGAAGTTACCTCAAGAAAACCTGTAATCCGCAACGGCAAAGTCATCGGCTATATGGAAATCGACGCATGCACATTTGAAGATCCAAAACCAAGCAGCTTCCATGAAGACCCAGATAAGCAGCTTCCATACTCACTAACAGCCGAAAAGCAATACTGCAGAAAAGTCAAACTGAACGAAGATGCTATATGCTATATCCCAAGCAAACCACTCTTGCTTCTATACAAGATAAAAGCTGTGAGAGACCGAACTTACGACCTGAAAACAAAAAGGGCAGTAACTGAAACTGCAGAAATAGAAAAACTTCGAGGAAAAATAACAAAGGATAGAGCGGACCTGCTCGCCTTGCTGGATCCAAATCCAAGCAAATACCTAATCAAAGAGAGCTTTGACGCAGACACCTTTCACAATCTGATCAAAAGATTCAAACTAGAATTTACACTAACAACAATAACAGAACTACCAAACTACCGCGACGCCATACAACTTTACAATCCAAATCTTGACACAAAACAAATACAAAAATGGATCAAAACAATTATGAAATGAGAAGCCAACCATGTTACTCGAAAACTTCTTCATCGTAAAAAAGAGGGGAGATTGGGTGACATCTCCACGCTTTGAAAGGTTCAAATCCCCCCCCGCACTTTTGAGGAAATTATTTGGGTTTTCTGTAGATTTTGAAGCCATCCCTTCCATGATATAACTCTAATCTTCACTTACCGCTTGCTTATTATTCACTTTAACTAAATTACTTATATGGTTATTCATCTTTCATAGATTTGCGAAAGAGGAATGAACTGTGGGGTTAAAAAAGAAAACCACATCCAGAAGAATTATCGAAGCAGCTATGGAAGATGGAGTGTCCTATATCGTTGGTCTTGCTCCGTTTCCTCTCCCTTTTGGAACCATCAAGACCATTCCAAATTATTAAAGAGCGTTCATTATCAAATTTTGTTGATTGGAAACTTCAAGATTGGCCGAGAATGTATTCCAAAGAACTTAGTGCCTCAGTCAAGTTGCCCTTTCGTGGAAAAGAATATTTACTTCCCCAGGTTCTACTGTTCAACAATGTGAAACGTAAACTTGAATTAACACAAGTGATTTTTCAACTCGAAGAAAAAACTTTTGAGCCACCGGATTCAGTGAGAAGCTTAACAGAAAAGGCGTTTCAACGATTACTTAAGACGCTGAAACGACAAAATGCTTATTACAATGATGAAAATGTACGGCTTATCATACTTGAAAAAATGGGAAGCTCATTTTTGAAGTCCAGCCTGTTGAATACAAGTGGTATGTACACACAAATCTTGTGCTAGATGCAAAAATTGGAAAAAGCGAATCACTGCGTGAGTATCTTCATTCAGATGGTAAACTTGAAAAGCTTAGCGAATCACCACTTGCCAATTGCTTAGGAATAAATATCCTCTTATTTACAGCGGATGGAAGCCTTATCATGAAGAAGAGGAAGAGAGTGGCTTTTCGAGTAGGAGAACTTGATCCATCAGCTTCTGGAACTGTCTGCCGAGCAGATTTGTCAATTTCCCCAATAACCTTGGACAAAATGCAATATTTTAGAGAAGCACTTGAGGAACTTGGTATTACGCCATTCCACATAAGCAAGGTAACCTTACTAGGCGTTACGAGGGAATTAATTAGAGGTGGTGAACCTGAGATTTTCCTTCTTGCTGTAACAAACCTTACAGAGAGGCAAGTAGAAGATTGCTGGCAATCTGCAAGAGATAAGCATGAAGCAAAAGACGTGATTTTCTACAACTTTGGGCGTATCGGGTTTGAAAATCTTGATAATGACCAGAAAAAGCATAGTTTCCTCTTGAAAGTTGACGATTTTCTTGAAAAACATCTTAAGAATGCATCCATTTCTCTACTTACAGCCATTGCTTTCTGGATCCAATATCGTCTTCAACAGAAGTAGCAATCTTCTTTCTAAGATATAAAAAGAAAAGTATATCAAGGCTAATAATACATTAGATTAACGTAAAAATACATTAGATTAACGTAAAAGAGGTTTGCTGGTAATTTCTTCACGTTGCGTGGAATGCAAATCCTACCCCCACACTAAAAATAAAGCCTTATAAAAGCGTATTTTAGCGAAATAAGTCAGATTTAAGGAGTGGTTGGCGGGGCTGAAATTTCAGCACAAAATTGCCAGTAAAATCTTTGCAATCCTTTAGGCCGGGCTTTCTAAAATTAGTTTTAGTTTTTCGGCTATGTCCTTAGAGATTGGGAGTATAGCGTTTTGGGATGCTTTCCATATTTCTATGCCAACGAGGTTTCCGTCTTTGTCTAGGTCTATGTAGGCGTCTTCACTTAATATTTTGGTGTCTGCTATTTCTGACTCTTTGAACTTTATGTAGAGTATGTCGGATTCTCTGTCGTATTCCACTTTCACTTGATCTTCACCCATGTTCTGCTTTCCAGTTTTCTGCCAATTATTTCTTGAGCGTTTGATGTTATAAACGTTGTCACAATTTTGATTT
>MTLR01000183.1 GCA_002010925.1 Candidatus Bathyarchaeota archaeon JdFR-04 | reverse complement strand
GGGGGGGGGGGGGAGGGGGGTATCCAATTTATAGGGCATCAGGCCCATAAATTGAACATTCTTACATCCATAGACACAAAGCGCAACCATTAAAACATGTTTATTCATAACAAATAAACACAAACAATCCAAGCAGAAGATTTAGAAAAATGGACTAGAATATGATATTTGCAAGAAATTTTGCTATATATTTTGTTTTGCGGTTTTATGAGTGTATACCCATGCTGAACCGTAAATGATTATGAAAGCTAATAAAATCCAGAATATTATAGTTAGCATCCATAAGGCTTCGTTAGTTATTTCTTTAAACAAGCCTTCTCCCTTTTCCTCTAAGACCTGTTTAAGCGTTTTATTGCCTAAAAGCTAAGTTTCAACCAGCGCAATAAGCTTAAAAATGGAATATATAAACGGCTGTAACAATCATTTATTTTATTTGCGATGCCAAAATTTATCAGTTAAAGTATAAGAAAGAGCTTTGTCTAATCCTCTTTTATTCCGGCCCCTCAATTTTTAGTAAATCGTACCTGTAGAACCAAGCATTCCATCCAGTAAAAAAGGCACGTCTAAACTTTTTCAATCGTCTTCGCCTGTATAGAATTATGCCAAGGACCGTCAAACCAAGCAAGGCTAAAAGCCCGATCACAAATAAGAGAAGCCACAAAGGCCACGGCGGGCGATATTCCTCAACTGCAACAACTTCAACTTTTCCATCAACGAAAACATTGTCAGCTAAATCTTCCTCACCAGCTACATGACTCACCTCAGCTTTAATCGTGTAAACTCCTACAGCCACATCTGAAGTGTTCCACGAAAAACTAAACAACCTCTTCTGACCAGCTTCCAAAAGGGAAACACGACTTGTTCCGACGGCTTTGCCATCGTAAAACACTGTTAAATCGAAACTTTCGGAGAAATTTCCCTCATTTACAACAGTAACTACAATATGGGTTATATCACCTTTCTTAACGATTCGAGGTGAAGCCTCCACCTCCACCACAGCAATATCATGCACATAACCAACCGGCACAGCTATAATCTCAACCACACCATCGATAAACTCGTTATTCTTAATGTTAATTTCTCCCTCAATAACACTAGCCACAGCCTTCAAAGTGTACTCCCCTACAGCGACACCTGTAGTATCCCAAACAAAAGTTAAATCGAGAAATTCGCCAGCTCCCAAATCATTAATAGGGAGTACACCAATAACGTCAGAATCACAGTACAAAGTAATATTAAATGATTCAACTTTAGTACCATTATTTTTTACCGTAACATAAACATCCAGTGCTTCGCCTTGATATACTTGCGTAGTTAATGGAGTGACATCTATCACGGCAATGTCATGAATGGGTATTGGTTGAGGCGGCTTTTCCGGAGATAGTTCTACGTTAACTTTATAGATGTTATCGGTGAGATCGGCTTCATCTTCTAGGGGAGTAATATTAGCTATAAGCGAGTATATTCCCTCGTTTAATTCAGAAGTGTCCCACTCAATTACCATCCTTTTTTGCGAGTATGATGAAAGATTTTCGATTGTTCTATTTTCAGTGATAACTGAATTCAAGGATAGGCATATTTCAAAATTCTCAGTTTCGGTTCCTTCATTTTGTACATAAATTTCAGCGATTAGCTTTTGACCTATCCTAAGAGTGGTTTCTGATAAAGTAATAAAGACAGAAACATCGTGGAATTTTGGGTAAATTTGTCCAAAAGGAACCACAGAAAAGTTAGCGGATACGCCAGGAGAATAAGGTATTTCTCCCTCCGTAGGAGGCGTGTAAGCGGATACATTTATAAAAGCACTACCAATAAGCATGAACTCTGGAAGAAATATCTTGATAAAAAGATGCATAATTTTCTCGTTTGGCGAAGCTATTAAATTTTCTATTCGTACAAAACTAACCGGATACATTAATTCGTCGAAAACATTCAAACAAAGAGTGAAGTTTTTCGGGGTCATAGCTATATTTTTTAAGGTTACTTCTACGCCCATATAACCGCCTATCCCAAAAGTATCACAGTAAGTAAGATTCTCATCTAATGTTTTCACATTTAAGAGTTCAATTATCCAGCCTACTTTGAACTCTAAATAATCTCGAAGAATGACTCCTTTCAGTTCAGTGCTACCGGAAGCTTTCCATATCCCAAAAGCGACGGTCTCATTACTGGGTATTCTAAAACTGATTTGGGCAATTCCACTTTCATTTGTTTCGGAGGAAATCTGTATGGTTACATTTGAAGCTTTATTTGGTGGACCCTCTACAACAAAGTTCACCAACGTATTTTTTACCGGTTGAGCATTGTACAGAACTAAAGCGTAAATGATTACTTTCTGATTAGGAGCAAAAGCATCGCTGGGTGCGTTTAGACCTTCGCCACTGTATGGCGTTCTCTGCGTAAAAATATCAATACTTCCGGTAACACCGGCTCTCAGCGGGGGAATTAACCAAAAAAGTAAGATGAAAACTATTATTAATGAACCTAAAGAGTAAGCATTTTTCCTCCATGTAAACATGTTTCCTCAACAATCTAATAAGAGCGTTCAAACTTTAACAAATATTCCGTATGAGTAAATATTACTATAAACGATGTGTTTTGGCGGGCCCGCCGGGAATTGAACCCGGGACCCCCGGGTTTCCTTGAAGTCGCTAGTATTGCTTAAAAGCCCGGTGCTCTATCCTTGCTGAGCTACGGGCCCTCCGTATAGTTGCTGTGTAGAGGTGTTTTTTAGTGTTTCGTTGTTTTAGCATTAATTTGTTGATTTTTTAGAAGGGCTAATAGGAGGGCTCGGATTTTATCGTTAGCGTTTAAAATGGTTTTTATCGTTTTTTGCCCCTTTTCGGTTAGCTTATAAATTCGTTTCCTTTCCTTCCATGCTCCTTGGATGAGCCCCTTTCTTTCAAGAGAGTACAAGAGGGAATATACTGTGCCCGAGCTTACAAGGAGATGGAATTTGTTGTGGATATAAGCTATTACATCATAACCACTCATAGGTCTATTTCTTAGTTCGGCAAGAACTATTATGTCAAGGAAGTTTTTTATTATTCTTTCATGCATTTTCTTCATTATTTTTGCTTCCAAGGCTACCCCACCAGTATAAATGTAAGTCTGACTTTACAGAATTACATTTTAGTTTTTATATCCGACGTATATATTTAAACTTTATTCGAATTCTGATTTTGAATTTAAACTTTGACAGAATATATAAACTTAAATAAATGCAGAAAACATCTCGGTTTTTAAATAGAAAAACGCAGACATATTAACCAGGAGTATTGCTCCCTATTACTTTCTTTAACAATATTTTAAACGTTTTTTGAAAAAACTTTGAGAAGGGAGCTTTAGATTTGATTTTTCTCGAATTTAAAAGTTATTTCTAGAATTCCGTTTTGTAATGAAACGGTGTTTAAAAGTGATTTCGTGGAAATATTCTTTTCAAAGGATTAACGAAGAATATGCTTTAGCCACGAAAAAGAAGGAAGCTTTAGAGCGGTTGTTTAAGGCGGGCAAGATTTCTCAGCCAACATACGAGTGGTTTAGCAAGGAAATTGATGAAACCCTAAATGATATAGAGAAACATCGTAAAGAGTTAATGGATAAAATGAACACTAAAATCTCCGAGCTTGAACAGCAGATAAAGACATTAGAGATTTTCCTTGTTAACTTAGAAATTCAACGTGCTACGGGCGAGGTGAGTGGAGAAATCTACAAAAAACAAATAGAATCCTTGACTACTGGCATTGATGCAGCCAAGCAAGAACTAGACTCGTTGAGATCAGCCCTTGACGAACTGGCTTTAAACCCCGAAGCAGCAATCGAGGAACCCCCCAAGCGTTTAGAGGAAACAATACCTTCTATGGCTGAAGCAACAACGACAGAGTTAGAAGAAAAAGAAGAAGAGAGGACGCTGGAACAATTTCCCATATCGGAGGAGCCGGACACTCTTCTAGAGCCTGTTTCGACCGAGGAAGCTGTAGAGAAGGACCCAATAGAAACTTCTCAGATTGCTGATGCTGAAGAAAAATCAAGTGAGCCATCTATTTCAGAGGAAGAGATACCACTTTAGGAAACTTTAAGGCTCCTTACAGTTTCCCTTTTTCTATTAGCTAAACAGTTATGTATTAGCCCTTAGTCTAGGCTCATCGTAGAAGTGGTTCTCCTATGCATACAGCAGGTTTGGTGTACCATGAGAAGTATGGACAATATGATTTAGGGTCAGGGCATCCCTATCGAGGAGATCGGTTCATTAATGCCATAAGTTTTTTTAAAGAGCACGGTTTGCTTGACCTACCTAATGTGAGAATTTTGAAGCCGAAACAGGTTTCTAAGGAGGATTTATTAAGAATTCATGATGATAGTTATGTAAATTTGATTTTTCGTTTAGCTGAAGAAAGAAAGCCATATGACGTTGAAACGCCTGTTTCGCCCTCCATTCTTGAAGCTGCGTTGTATATTATTGGAGGAGCCATCGAGGCTGGAAGGAGCATTTATGACGAAAAAGTCACTCGGGCAGTAGCTTTTGGATGTGGTTTTCATCATGCTGGAAGGAATTATGGCGGCGGCTTCTGCCTTTTCAATGACATCGCTGTTTTGATT
>MTLR01000159.1 GCA_002010925.1 Candidatus Bathyarchaeota archaeon JdFR-04 | reverse complement strand
GTGGGGCAACAACGACAATAATCTAATAGTTGGAAACGAAATCTACAACAACGACCGCCAAGGAATATTCATCGGCTACGGGGATGACACCAAGATTTCAAGCGGAAACACAATATCCGGAAACATAATTTATAACAACGGTTTATATCGATATGCCAATCCGCCAGATCCATCCTCATATGGCATCCAGTTATGGAATGCGGATGACAACTTAATAGAGAACAACACCGTGTACAACCACACCAAAGTATTTCCAGACATAGGCTGGTATTTTGTTGTCGGAGTGTACATGTGCGGTGCTAGAAACAACGCAATATTAAACAACAATATAACTGGAAATCGATACAACATTTTCATATACGACGCAGGAAGAGCAGATGGAGCAGCTGGCAATATAATAATGCAAAACTTAATTCAAACAGCGGTAAAAGCAGGCATTGGTGTATTCACAGACGCCGCCACCACAACTGTCCACCACAATAACATCGTTGGCAACATGGAANATGGTGTCAGGAACTGGGACNTTGAAACTGTTGACGCCCGCTTTAACTGGTGGGGAGACGAAACAGGCCCAAGCGGCGTTGGTCCAGGCCTAGGAGACGCGATAAGCAGTAATGTTCACTATAGCCCATGGCTCGGTTACCCCTTCGAAACAACGCCAATGACTTACCATGTTGATCCAGCTGGAAAGATTCAGGACGCCATCGATGATGCAGACTCGGGTGATACTATAATTGTGCATGAAGGAATCTATACTGAACAATTGATCATTAACAAAAGTCTTACATTGCAAGGAATGTTAGGGGCTAAAATTGTGGCACCTGACATACGAAACACCTTCACAATTGCCGAATCCGGATCAACATGGGATCCAATAATCTTTGCTTATGGCGGCATAGAAAGCGGTGGCACAGTAAGCGGACCTGAAACAATCAGCGTGGATATTGAAGGATTTGAAATAGACGGTGGAAATAAAGCCGCAGACTATCCAATTAGATTTGTTGCAATACTATATCGTAACATCAAACCTGGCGTCATTTCGGACAATAGTATTCATAATATGTATCCGCCGTCTGGCGGAGGAAGTGGCCCTGAAACCTTCGGCATAGTGGTTTATGGCGACTCTGAAGTAACAATCGAACACAACGAAATTAGGGACTTCAGTCGTGGAGGAATAGGAATCTCAGGTGATGCTGGACCAAGTGTTGACCCACTAGTTACTGCAAGACAGAATACTGTCCTAGGAAACGGTTTAGAAACTGAAACTGGTTGGTGGGCTGAAAACGGTATACAAGTTGGGTACGGTGCCTCAGGATATATCATAGGCAATGAAGTCTACAACTGCACTGTGAATAATCCATGGTGGGCTGCAAGCGGTATACTCATCGTTGACACTGATGGAGTTGTTGTTGACAGCAACTATATTGAAGGCTGTGATATTGGTGTGGGCGCCGTGGACTTCCCAGGATCATTGTATGGTGCTCCATGGGATTATCACATTCTCTCCAATGTTATCATAAGTAACAACGTTCTGATGAACAACATATGGCAAATAGACGTATCGAACGATGCCAGAAACATTACGATAGTATATAACGATATAATAAATGCTACTGAAGACGGAATTGATGTATGGAGCTATAGTGGGTCAGGAGTTGCACCGACAAATGTAGAGGTACACTATAACAATATCGAAGGAAGCGGTTCATTTGGCATATGGGTTGGTGAGGACGTAACAGAACCAGTTGATGCCCGTTTCAATTGGTGGGGCGATGAAACCGGACCGTATCATGAGACAAGTTGGACTTATATGGGTGAACCCTATGGTCCCCACTACGGTTTAGGTGACAACGTGACTGACTATGTTCTTTATGATCCATGGCAAGGAAAAATAATCATGCGGGTAGAACCGCCAACTTACCAAGCTAAAAGGCTGAATGAGATCTTTACCATTAACGTAACCATTAACGATGTAGATGTAGGCTGGAGGATAATCGCCGTTCAATTCCGACTAGTATACAATGCAACCCTGCTTAAACTACTAAACGTAACCGAGGGGTCGTTTATGGCTCAAGCGGGAGATACCTTCTTCATGTGCTTTATTGAAGAGGATGATCCAGTTTACGGAGCAAACACTGTAGTCGGCATCCTACTGCTTCCTAACGCGACTGGACAGTGGAACGTATTCCCTGAGGGGACTGGAACCATAGCAACCATTACATTCAAAGTCATTTACCAGCATAGAGGGTTAGAGAATCCTCCACTGTCATGCATTTTGCAACTAACTGAAACAATGATAATAGACGAGGACTTAAGAGAGATCATACATAGAGAAGAGGATGGCTACTATGAAATCTTACCTAACAACATAGGAGATATAAACTGGGACTATAAAGTTGACATACTTGATGTAGCTACAGCATCTCTGGCTTTCGGTTCCTTCCCAGATCATCCACGATGGAATCCCATCGCCGACATAACCGGGCCTGACGGAGAGCCGGATGGTAAAGTGGACATCCTGGACTTGGCGTTAATAGCTGTGAACTTCGGTTGGGTACAAGATCCATAAGCAAACTTTTCTAATCCCCCTTCTTTTTTAAATACGATAAACATATTAAGAGCAGAATCTTCTCCATATTTGGAATGAGGTGCTTGGGTGGGCAAGAAGAAAGTTATAAGCGAGGAAGATCTAAGCGATATGGTTCTTCCAGTAGCTAATGATGTTTTGGGTATTGCTGTAAAGCTTCTGGGTTATGACAGAGTCTTAGTCAGATGTCAAGACGGACATGAAAGGCTCTGCCGCATCCGAGGTAAAATGAAAAGACGAGTCTGGATTCGTGAAGGCGATGTAGTGCTTGTTTCGCCTTGGGATTTCCAGTCTGATAAACGTGGAGACATAATATGGCGTTACACCCGAGCCCAAGCTGAATGGTTGAGAAAAAACGGATATCTAACCATTTAACAATTTCTTAAACCGGTTTTTAACAATAAAGCCAAAGTTAATTTTCTTTTGAAAATCCAAAACGGTTAAGAGCTACATTTATCAATGAATGAACAAGGCTACAGAAGGATGAAGACTTGTCTGAAGAAAGAGCTGCCAAGAAACTGCTACGGAAGGAGAAGCGATATGAGATAGAACAGTTAATGAAGACTAAACGTAGCGAAGAATATGAAGTTCTGGAAGAGGTTTTTGACCGTTCAACTCTTATGACGGTCTACGACTTCCTTAACAAGGGAGTTATAGACGAAATTTTCGGCGTTGTAAAAGCTGGCAAAGAGTCTCGGATTTACTGGGCCAAAGATAGGGATGGAAACGAATTAGCCGTCAAAATCTACTTAACAGTTTCAGCTGAATTTAAACGAGGAAAACTTCCCTACATTGAGGGAGACCCTAGGTTCCGCCGGGTGAAACGGGACACACGCTCGCTAGTTTACGCTTGGGCTCAAAAGGAATTTAAAAATTTAGAACAGGCCTACGCGGCGAAGGTTCGTGTTCCTAAGCCTATTGCGGTAAAAAACAACATATTAATTATGGAGTTNGTAGGGAAAAACGGCGTTAACGCTCCTTCCATGAAAGAGGCTCCACCTAGAAATCCTGAACGGATTTATAAAATCCTTTTAACTTACTTAAAGAGACTTTACCGGAAAGCCGAGCTTGTTCATGGCGACTTAAGCGAATATAATATAATGATTTGGCAGGGGCGCCCCGTGCTTTTTGATGTTTCCCAAGCAGTTCCTTTAGAACATCCTATGGCGGAAATTCTTTTAAGGAGAGACTTAAAAAATCTAAACCGCTACTTCTTCAAACTTGGAGTGGATGTCATCTCAATTGAAGAGCTATTTAGGAGGATTGCCGGTTGAGCATGGCTAGTACTTTCATTAAGATTCCCCGCGAGAGAATAGGAGTTCTAATAGGGCCTAAGGGGAGAGTTAAACAGCAAATCGAGGAAGCACTACATGTAAAACTTGAGGTAGACAGCGGAACCGGAGGCGTAACAATATTCCTAAGCGAAGGAACAGAAGATCCCTCAGTTATCTTTCGAGCCAAGGAGATGGTTTTAGCCATAGGAAGAGGCTTCTCTCCAGAAAGAGCCTTTCAACTGTTTGATGAAGACACGGTTCTACAAATAATCGACCTGCGGGATATTGTCGGAAAGTCAGAGTCAGACATTAAACGCTTAAAGGGCCGAGTAATTGGAAGAGAAGGAAAAACCCGGAGGCTGATTGAAGAATTAACCGAGACAGAAGTAGCGGTCTATGGACACACAATTGGCATAATAGGCAAACCGGAACATGTGCAAATAGCCAGAGAAGCGATAATGATGCTCTTGCAGGGAAGTCAACATAACACTGTATACAGGTTTCTACACAGAAAACGGAGAGAACTTAAAAGAAGAATGCTTGAAATATGGGAAAAACGAGAAAATCTCTAAAAATATGAAGCATTAGTGATAACCTTCGAAAAATATCCTCTAGAAAAATAATCCATAATGTTTATAGGAAAAACCTCATTCAATTCTTTTGAAGGGAGAAGGGAGAAACATGCTAAAGAGGATGTTATTCTTCATTCTAATTTTAACAATTCCCGTTACTGGCCTCATTCAATCTGGGCTTATCGTTTGCTTGGCTTCTACTCCACCAGTAGCACAGTTCACTTATACTCCGGAAAAACCACTTGTTAACGAAACAGTAATTTTCGATGCCTCTGAAAG
>MTLR01000076.1 GCA_002010925.1 Candidatus Bathyarchaeota archaeon JdFR-04 | reverse complement strand
AATATAACCGTAGGATTTGGTAATTTCTTGTTAGTGCCTTACACTGAAATAATAAACTATTCTACTGTTCTAGATTTGCTTGGAATAAACGGATCTTACGGATTTCAGCTCACCATAACACCGCTTATAGTAGTTTCAATAAATGAGGCGCAACCTAACCCTTTAATGCTAGCCGTCAACGTAAGTGGAGGAGGTTTTCCACTTGCAAATGCCGTGATCAACTATTGTTTTATCATTGTTTCCACACAAGGTAATTATCCTTCCTATACCGTAGAATACGGAAATGCTTTAACAGATGAGAAAGGTGTAGTTATACTTAATTTCACAAACGTGAATGGAGAAAGTACTTCTTACGCCATAATTGTATATGCACAT
Organism: Candidatus Bathyarchaeota archaeon JdFR-04; assembly: GCA_002010925.1. Lineage (GTDB taxonomy): Archaea > Thermoproteota > Bathyarchaeia > Bathyarchaeales > UBA233 > UBA233. Next base: position 4,339 of record MTLR01000076.1, on the reverse strand, counting down.
CTCTCCGGGCTTTTAGGGATAGGCTACTATGAGCATGTAGTATATAACGAAAATTACGTAATTCCCCTAATTTCTGACTTCGAAAGCAGAGAAATCATAATTGCTCACAGCTGGGACGTGCATGGCGGGGATAACCCTGCCGCAATCTCTTATAATGCTACTTTCGTCATGTTAACTGAGAACTACACCCTACGTGAAATCTCAATAGAGAATTCCACCGGAAAAGTTGGTTTGATAAATTATGGTGAAGGGAAACCTTATAAAACGCTTATAATTCCTACCTATAACCCTGGAATTCTAATAATCACCTACAAAAAAAGCACGGTTGAAAGCGGAATTGTTATGATGCCTTGGGGACTTAGCTCCATGGCCTTTCCAATAACCTTTGGCGGGGATCCCTCTGGTAAAGAGTGGGTTGCAACAGATATTCGTCAAGTTGTTGTTAATAAGATCTCGTATCAAGCAAAGCTAACATTATGGGATTTGCAAGGATACTCCATTGTAGGGGGATGGTAAGGCTTGATGAGAACCATCGAAGTGACGATAGTCATTTTCATAATTACTGGAGCCTTTATTTTGGCTTCATCTTTTACGGTTCTACCCTCCCCCCGCGAGGCTTCGCCTATGAACCTGCGGCAACTAGCCTTAACAACTCTTCAGATGCTTGACTTCAAGGGAGATTTAAGTGCAACTGTATTTAAAGACGTATCAGACTCTGCTTGGGGAGAACTTCAAGTAGCTCTAACTGCTTCTCTACCTCCTAACATAGCTTATAACCTTACAGTTTATGAAATTATACCTAACGGAAGCGGTCGGTTTGTTTACGTTCCGGTAAAGAGTCTTTCGAACGCTGAAGGGAATCTAGGCGTAAGTTCAAACTTTGCATCTTACATAGTTACCTCTTCCAACGTTACCTTTAGGGCCATTCCGGAAAAAATCGGTGAGAGAATAGGAGGGGGAACCTTATATATATTGAATTGCAGTGATGCATATGGCTGGTGGATAACTGGCTACACACCTTTCAGCCTCGCTGAGGATATTAGAAAAGCGCTTTCGCCTTATTTTCAAACAACAATTTTTATCCAAAATACCACTCAACTTGGACAAATCTTGAATGGAACTTCAATTCAAGGTGAACCCGTTCAGCATGCTGTTATTGTAAACACGGTAGGCGAGGCTGTGCCTATACCACAAGGATACTACATGACAGAAGGATACGATTCCAGCGAAGACTCCTATGCAAAGTACTGCTGGCTACTAGGCCAACGGGTACGTCAGCACAATTGGACATGGGTGAGCATAGTTGGGTATCCTCTCTACTACGTATCAAATACCCAAGCCTTTTCGACGAGCCAAAACAACTGGGGGATCTATGGAATGAAAAGAGTCGGACCGGCTGGATTAAACGCCTTTTTGCAAGGGATAAACAGTCAGTCCTACTCTTATGATAGTGGATGGATTACAGGAAGCCCCGGAGTTGTATATATGACAGATGAAGCCAAAGAAGCTTCTAATTATTATGGAATTTATCCCTCTGAGTATCAAACAGCTACTAGAGCTTTACCATCATGGATTCAAGGCACTTACAATCTGGAAGCCACCGCATATTTGTATGAACCTGTTGGACAGTGGATTTCCGTAGCTACTTTTAAACATCAAACTTCCGGCGCTTTGTTGGCTATTGGTTTAACTCGCCCCCCAGATATACGGGTGACAATTCTAGCCTTACTATCCTATTATCATCCGAGAATTTACCGAGAGGAGTTTAAGGCCGCAAACACCTCGAGACTCGTGGTGTTACAGTTGGCTTTAATGGGAGGTTAGAACATTGAGAAAAAGAAAAGTTAAAAGTAAGGCTGAAGAAGGTCAGTTTTCAATTATTGCGGCTTTACTTATTTCAGCAGTTTTGGTCATGGCGGTTATGGTTACCTATTCCAGCATAAGAAACAGTCCTCTGAGAGAGTCTCCTCAAGTTTTAGCCGCTATAGAAGAGATTAACTTTGGCCTCAAAGAGATTTTAGAGTTCTCATTGGGATATTACTGTTCAATACTTCAAGTAACGGGAAACACCACTTATGCCATAGAGAAGACAGAAAGCTACATTCGTAGTGGCTTGGTATATGTTTCTGACATTCACCCTGATTGGAGCCCAAGCTTCGAGCTGACTCATTCAGAGTTTAGTATAAATTGGTTTAATACCACAAGCTACAGTTACGGTGAATTAAGCGTAACCTACAACTTAACAGGTCTGGGCATAACTGGGATGAACTACAATATCACCTCTATTCTAAAGGTATCAATCCTCGAGAGTGAAGATCCAAGTCAAGCAAGGATTAACGTGACAATTGATGAGGGAGAGCCCTTACTTACGTTAGAAAGAGAAAACTTTAAGTTTTACTATTATGATTACTCAGCCTCCAAATGGGAGCTTGTAACTTCGGACTCTACGCCTCTAGTGTTTTCAAACGGTACCTATGTCGTTGACTTTCCATCAGAAATAAACTCTACAGCCAACTACTTGGTTCAAGTGGTTGACCACCGGGGCATAGTTGCTATAGCCTCTTCTTTTACGTATTATGCATATGAGTTTTCATGGAACCAAAGTTTATACCAAGGTTTAACTTATGACACGATGACTGTGGAACTTCTTCAAAACGGAACAATGCGTTGGCTCGGTCGAAATCTACAGTTTACGACGCAAACCTACCCCATTCCGCCCATCCCCGTGAAGGCTTTCCGGATAAGCGTTAACGCCGACCCCTCGAATCGGTCAGACCTAGAAGGAAAGCAAGTGCAGTTTCAAATAGAGGATTGGGCCTCCAATTATAGGCTTCCATTGGGGCTGGCAAGCAACGTAAGCGTGTTTGGAAGCAGAAACATGCTAGTTTTCTTGATAAACCATAATGTCCGTAACGTCACTTTGTGGTGGAATGGAAGCGACAAAACAACCCAAACGTCTTACGCGTTTAAATGCATATACTTTACAGGAGATGACCCGGACAACAATAGGTTAACGAATGGTATACTAACATTAGACATAATAACATCGGATAGCAACTTCCAAATAAAGGCAACTGTTGGAAATTCAGAGAGCACTGCGCGGTTCATGGAAGTTAACGATGAATGGAGCATTTACGGAGCTGACCCAGCTTATTGGATTCACCATGGAATAGTGCGCGACATCATCCAACAAGAAGCCGAATGGAGCGGGGGAGCCAACAATTGCCCCAACCTTTACGCTTATATAGTTATAACATTGCCAGCAAACGCCACATACTACACCTATAACCTACGGTTCATGTTTCTAGACTCCCTACAAGATAGAATCCTTTCAGATCTGTGTGCCCTTCAAGTGGAAACAAGCGTAAGCCGAAACAAGTGGACTACAAACTGGAGCAAAATTTATACCGAAAACGGAACCCAAGCTGGAATGCCTAGGATTTCACAAGAAGAAGGATTGTTCTACAATTTTTCCGCCCTATTTGAAAATGGTTGGGCGCATCACTGGGCTGAAATGATTGAGGACGGCCATGGTTTTGGAATGATGTTTACCACCACGGACAATTATCAGCTTTACTCCTTTGATGGGATAGCTGGCAACAAAACTGGTGGGATTCGGATAAGTGAATCTATAATAGGTTTTCAGACAGTTACTATATGTCTCAAATTGGTTGATAGCAATCGTGCTCCCGCAAGTTTTCAAAATGCTTTAGACATTCTATTATATGGTGCCGTTGTAACTTTCGATGGAATTGACCCCATTTATCCTGATACTGGCGGAACAGTGGGGCTTTGGGTGTTGGTTGAATACCCGCCGACGGTAGCCTTAACGGTTACCCGGTAAACTATTTAGCCTTCCTTCCTCTAACCATTTAAATTGAATCAAGGATCTGACTTAGGATGATTCCTATTCATGATTTAAATCGCCCTTACANAAAAAATCCTCACGTTACGAGAATACTCATATTAATAAACGTCATGATCTTCTTGGCAACTTTTATCTACTTTTTCTTTGACGTGGAAGAACTTAGCTTTCTGAGAGATTTTTATGGAAGATTCGCCATGGTTCCGATGGATATAATAAATGGGGATAGACTATACACAGTTTTCACTTCTATGTTTCTTCACGGCAACTTGGGGCATCTCATTGGGAATATGCTTTTCCTCTACGTTTTCGGAGATAACGTGGAAGATGCTTTTGGACATGGAAAATACTTTTTATTCTACCTTTTCTGCGGAGTAGCGGCAACAATCGCCCACATATTAAGTTTGACGAATCCAAGCCAGTTCTCAGATCCAGTAGTAGGGGCTTCTGGAGCTATCTCTGGTGTTCTAGGCG
>MTLR01000055.1 GCA_002010925.1 Candidatus Bathyarchaeota archaeon JdFR-04 | reverse complement strand
AGCTTCAGAAACTCCTGTGGTTATAACCACATCTTCGGGCGAAATATCGACATTATTTACGCGTTTTTCCTTTTCACAAATTGCTAGTCGAAGTTCTGGGAGTCCCTCTGAAGGGGAGTACCAGTTGTCTCCGCGTTGAATCGCTTCTATTAACGCCTGCTTAATGTGCTGAGGAGTATCAAAATCAAATTTTAAGGGATCACCTATATTTAAGTACAGAATTTCTTTGCCAGCCATTTCAAGCTCTTTTGCGTAAACCACCAAGTCACGGATAGCATATTCAATAATAGTAACCCGTTGAGTAGGATTAATCTGATTCATGAGCAAGCTCAGCCTTTAGATGTTATGAAAGAAAGTAATAGAAATTAATATGAGATAAAACTTGTGCCTATGGGGGCGGTTTTACCGTGACCGTAACTGAAACCTTAAATCCTCTTCGGGTTGTTACATGAAAAACGATTTCTTGGTTTATGTAGTTGCTCCACTTCCATTCAGATACACAAGAGAAGGTTTCCTTGTTGCCTTTTACTAACTCTGTGCCGTTGGGACTTAATGCAGGAATTGCATCAATAACTGAGAAAAACATTCCTTCCGGTGTTTCGATTGTTATTTCCCAAATGGTCACATTAAACAGTGACAGATCGTCGTTTCGGATGGTTATGTTAAAGTAGTCGATCCCGTCGAAAAACTTACCAAAACTAACGTTTTCTATTTCAAGCTTTACAGATGGCAATTGCAACGTATAGGAATCATTGAAACCTTCCTCTGTGTAAACCATTATCGTCACATTTTTGTTTGCAGAATCCTCCCAGTTCCATGTAATATTGAAGGATTTTGTAGAGTCCCTTTCAAGAAGAATCGTATCCTCCATGACAACTTCTTTCTTTTCATCGACTTTAACCTCGATCTTATTTACATTCACATTTTTAAGCGAGGTCTCTAAGTTTTTTACAGTCAAGTTGAAGTGAGTGGTATCCGTTAAACTGAAGTTAGCTTCTATAATACGGACAAATACCTCAGGAGGTGTAGTTACGCTTTCAGGGATCACTTGGAAACCTTGTGTAGTAGAAGCCGTTACATTAATTGGTTTGTTACGGTACGTAGTCCAATTCCAAGTACATTTCAACTTAAGTGATTCATTTCGGTAAATGGGTCTGATATTTCGTAAGAATTCTAAATTAAATGGTGGTGGTCCTGTTTCGTTAATTTTTATGATACTCCCATCGTGTAATGTTATTTCTATGCTGTCTAAATTCGCGTCAACCGTAGAATCTTCAAGGTTTTTGATAACAATCATGAAATGATTGGTATCAGTTTCATCAAATAGAACCTTTTCTATATCTAAGTACGCAATACCAAGTTCGGGAGCAGTTCCTATGCCTTCGTATCTTTCTTTTGTTCTAACGATTACCGTCACGTTTTGGCCGCCTAAATCTTGCCAGTTCCAGTTACAAAAGAATGTCTCACTTCCATTTGGAGGCAAAACTTTAGGGAGTGAAGGAGTAATTTTTTCGTGTTCCACGGTAATTCCGTTCACCACTATATCTGTAATCGTGAGGTTAATAACTGACTCTTTTGAGTTCCTAACTGTAACGTTGAAATGCTCTACGGTTACCCTTGGGTTAAAAACTGGGTTTACTGTTATCTTTACAGTTGGAGTTTGATAGGCGTAGTTTGGTCCTGATGCGTTTTCCACCATTACATGTACGGTTATGGTTTTACCGGCAAAGCCTCCCCAGTAGGAGGTACAAACGAAGGTTTGCGAAGAGCCTCTTTCTAAAGTAAAGGGAAGATCGGGTTCGGTTTCCATCACACCATAAAAGGTAGCGTTGTCTTCGACAGTGAACCTTATTTCAGTTATAACAGCGTCTCTAGGTGAATATGAAGGATTCAAGACGGTAACATTGAACCGTGTGGCGTTTGTTACCGGAAATTCTACATCCACGATGCTAAGTGAAACGGTTTCAATGGGAATGTTGTAAAACGTTCCCATAACCCACAAGTAGGAAAAAATGGCGCCTAAAATCGCAGCTCCACACAAGAGGAGTATAAGGGACAGTTTCGAAATGGCTTTAACATGTTCTGCCAATTTAAACATCTGAAATCACCAACAGACGTTTTAAAGTAAATACAGATTTTGCTAACAAGTAAATAAGGATTCTCATAGACCTTACTAAGAACTCTTCAGGCCGCTCTCACCGCCTAAGGTGAATAAGTTTATAATTGCTGATTCAGATAACTTTCTTCTCCTCGGTTAAATTGCACTCAGCCGGGAATCCCAATGGTCGAATATGACGCTGTTGTGGTAGGCGCTGGAATTATAGGCTTATCTACAGCCTACCATATGAAAAACCTTTGTCCAAACCACAAAATTATTGTCGTTGACAAAATGAGAGCAGCTGGACAGGGAAATACCGCTAAAAGTGCTGCAATGTTCCGATGTTTTTTCTATTCCACTACAAATCTAACACTTGTTGATAGTTCGGTCGAATTCTTTAAACACGTTCAAGAAAAGCTAGGAGTAAACCTAAAAATCCGTTGGACTGGCTACTTATGGCTCTTCAGCGAAGAAGACTACAACCAGATAAAGGACATTCTGGGAACCATGTCCAAGCTTGGACTTACATATCAACTTTATGAAGAGAGAGAACTAGCTGAAAAACTAGAAGTAAGAACTCGTGTGACACAAGACGAGGAAGCGAAAATAATGAACCTAGCCGACGTCTATACGGGAATCTTCATACCCAAAGCAGGATCCATAGATGTGGAATCGCTAGTGAAATTCTATGAAGTGGAATTCCTAAAACTAGGAGGGAAAATAAGCTATGGCACAGAAGTCAAAAATCTTATAGTTGAACCCAGCATCCCGTTGGGAATCCCAAATGAACCTCATTTCTGGCAGGAATCCCGAGTTGCAGGAGTGGACACAAACAAAGGCACGATTAAAGCTAGAAAAACTGTGGTATGCATCGGAGCGTGGGCTTCAAAACTACTGGATCCAATAGGAATAGATGCTCATGTAAAGCCGATCAAAAGACAGATTTTCTGCGTAAAAGCAAATTCCCAACCGCTCAGCAAGCTTCTATGGACTAGAAATTTTAACAAAGAAGGATGTATGCCCTTTCTGATTCTGCCCCGACCTAAAGTCTACATTAAACCAGCTCTGGAAGAAGAGGCCTTCTGGCTCTGCTATGGTGATGAATTCCCAAGAGCATATAAACTTGAAGAAGACCCCCAGCCAGAAGAAGACTTCTACAGGTATGGGATTTACCAAATAGTCACTAAATACTTACCACAGTTCAAGGATTCCACTTACACTTCAGCCTTCGCTGGACTTTATGCAGTAAACACGCTTGATAAACAACCTTTAATCTTTGAACAAAATGACCTAATATTCGCTGGAGGAACTAGTGGAAGTGGGATAATGAAAGCCGACGCCATGGGACGGATAACTGCAGCCCTATACGCTGGAAAACCGTACGCAATCTTATATGGAGGGAGGGAGTTTAAAATAGAAGATTTAGGACTAAAGAAGCGGAAAATAGAGCCGGAAAAATTCGTTATATAAGTACATTTCTTGTTTTCATGTCCTATTTTGATGTATTTCTGTTGAATAAGTCGACAGTAATGTTTATTAAGATTTAAGATACCATATGCTAGGCGAAAAATATGATCTTACAGAGGATCCCCCGGGAAATAATATTTATGGTTGTCCTGTTAGCAATTGTTGTCAGCACCACAGCGTTAAGTTTGCTTATTGCGAACCACACTATTCCTAACATGGGTAACGTTAAGGCCGTGGGAGTAGAAGTGTATTGGGAGTACACTTGTGAAACCAACGTGACATCAATAGACTGGGGATATTTAGAGCCTGGAGGAACAAAAAACGTTACAGTTTACATACGGAATAATGGAAACGTGCCAGTTATGTTGGCCATGTCCACAGATAATTGGAATCCCTCCTTCGCGTTTACGTATATATCTGTGAGCTGGAACCGCCAGAATTATGTGTTAGCTCCAAACGCTGTAATAGAGACCTATATTAGCCTTTCTGTAGCTTCAAACATAACCGATATTACAAGTTTCAGCTTTGATTTGATAATAACAGGGACCGAATACATTTAGTCTTAAGGCCAATCTAATGGATATAAAAGGCATCTAAAACATATTTTCTACAACAAATCTTTTGATCCATTGTGTTAGAGCTATCGTAAAAATCACAAAGAGGATGAAATGCGGAATTAGAAGCACATTAGGTGTTGCCAATCTTCCAATAATCGCTGGGAATATACCGCCCAATGGGAATATGAGCAAAGGACTTGTCTTTTTGGGATTTAATAGAACTCTTAGATCTTTTGATAGAATTATTAAAGCAAGAAACATTAGGAAGGATGAGCCTTCTATAAATGTGTTGGTGAGTAACAACATATTTACGCCGAGTCCGTAGAATCTACTGGACAAAGGCCAAAAAGCTGTTACTCCATCCCCTGTAAGGAAGTCACCGATGGTGGAGTGTTGGGTTAGGGCCCCGAAGTATGGGAGTACTGATTTTCCTTTCATAAGAAATGCTGGTATAAGGATGAAGGTTGTTATTATTAATGAATGGGTGGGACCTCTATGGAGGAGTTGGGGTATTAGTAGATCCATGTCGGGGATTATGGACAGCATTAGGATTGTGGGGATGTCGATTTCTGTTTGCAAAATCTTTGCTAGAGTTTTGGCG
>MTLR01000133.1 GCA_002010925.1 Candidatus Bathyarchaeota archaeon JdFR-04 | reverse complement strand
CGTCGGATTAATTAAAGGAAAGCTAGACGCTAATCCTACAACAGCCTATCTACTGACCTATAAGAGCGGCAAGTGTCTGGCAAACTGTGGGTTCTGTCCACAAGCGAGAGGAAGCAAAGGGAGAGCTGACCTCCTTTCTAGGGTGGTGTGGCCGTCATTCCCAACTTTCAGCGTCATCAAAGGAATAGAAGGAGCTATCAAGAAAAACCTCATAAAACGGGTTTGTATTCAGGCTTTAAATTATCCAGAAGTGTTTACTCATCTGCTCCAGATAGTGAGGGAGATTCGTTTCCTTACTAAAGTTCCTATTTCCATTTCTTGCCAGCCTTTAAAGGCTTATCAGATGCAAAAACTGGCTGAGGCGGGAGTCGAGAGGATAAGTATAGCGTTGGATGCAGCGACACGAGAAATATTCGAAAGGGTTAAGGGTGGAAGTGCGGGAGGTCCTTATTCTTGGGATGAGCATTGGAGAGCTTTGGCTGAAGCTGTGAGAATTTTCGGAGAAAACAACGTTACCACTCATCTCATTGTTGGGCTGGGCGAAACGGAACAAGAAATGGCAAGAACAATCCAACGGTGCGTTGATATAGGCGTATACCCGGCTCTTTTCGCTTTCACCCCTATATCTGGAACAGCCTTAGAAAACATGCAGAGGCCTAAACTGGATAGTTATCGACGAATTCAGATTGCTCGATTCCTAATAATCCGGAAAGCCGCTAGGTACGAGGGAATGAAATTTGATGGAAAAGGGAGAATAATAGACTTTGGGGTTGAAAAACGAAAATTAGAGAAAATCGTCTGGAGTGGAAAGCCCTTCCAAACCTCAGGGTGTCCAAACTGTAACCGCCCTTACTATAACGAGAAGCCCGGCGGGCCCCTTTACAACTTTCCTAAGCCGCTTACTAAACAAGAAATTGCTGAGATTAAAAAAGAAGTTTTCACCGAATATGCTTTTTCGTCCTCAAACTAAGTGGACTTTTGATGAAACAGTTTTCGCCTGGTTTTTCTTATTAAGATTAGGGAAACGTTTCCTGTCATTAGCAGAATTGATAGGAAGAATGGAAGGGAAGGTGAAGTATTATCATAGAGGAACCCTCCGATTTGAGGCGCTGGAATTGCCACAGCCGTTCTGAAGGTGTTCATTTTGCTGTAGGCTTTTCCCCGTTGATGTTGATTTGAGGCATTAGCAACCATAACGTTATAGGCTGGAATCCATAACGAGAAAGATAAACCTATAAGAACGACGGAGGCTATGGATGCGACTATATTAGGAGCTGTACCTAACAAAAAGGCCGTTAAAATCCCGATTCCCTCAGACAAGCTTAAACCTTTAATTGGTCCTATTCGGTCGATTAGTCTTCCTGAAAAAGTTGCGGCTGTAAACAAGGTGGCGCTTGCGACGCTGTTAAGGATTCCCACCTCGGAGGTGGACATATCTAAGCCTTTGAAGTGAGCGTTTAGAAGTGGAAACCATAACTGCCAGGCAAATCGGTCAATTATGGCGAAGACATAAAGTTTTAGCAGGTTTCTTTCTAAGAGAAAGGCGTTTTTAAGTTCATCTTTTAGGTTTATTGTTACATGTTTTCTTTCGGGTTCTATGGAGTAAAGGGCGAAGAATAGGGTTCCAGTAACCGTTAAGAGGCTGAAGACGAGGAAGACAGGGGCGTAACCGTAAAGTTCGGTTAAATAGCCTGCAATAAAGGGAACTATTGCCCTTGCGATGTGGAAGGGCATGAAGGTCTTTGCAAATGCTCTTCCAAGCTCCTCCTCAATTGAGTCGGCTAATAAAGCGCTTCTTGAAGGTTGTCCTGCTATGAAGGAGAAAAAGAAAAGAGCATAGGCTAGGACGAGAAAAGCGTAACCGCCTGTAAGGGCGGGGATAAACAAGGCGGAAACAGCGGTAAACCCTGTAAGTACCGCGATGGGTTTTCTTCCAACAGAGTCAATTAATATACCAACGAAGGGCAGCAAGGCAATGCATGGTATGGAGGATAAGCTTGCGACAGCGCCGATGTCAGCCATGTTGTAGCCGAGGTCAATCATGTATAATGGAAACAGGGTCATGAATGTGCTTACACCTACGCCGCGGAAAAAGGCGAAAACCGCTAAAGCTGCGATGTTTCTTTCAGCAACGTCAGCCTTCAGATCTACCATAGAAGAGAACCATACGAATTTTGCTATAAGTTTTCCTTCCAAAACTCTTCAGGGGAAAGTTTGTGCTTTCCTGATGTTGAAATATTGTATGGGCAAACTTTAATGCAAGTTGAGCAGTCTGTGCCGTTCTTCTGCCAGTAAAGGTAGCACCGTTCCGCGTCTACATACCATTTCAAGGCTCCTGGGTTATTGGATTTACATACTCCATTGAAGCTGGGCTCGTTGTCCATGGAAATCGCTTTAGCTTCGCAGTATTTGGCACATAGCTTACACGTTCTGCAAAACTCTCTTACACCAAATTCTATTGGTTTATCTGGTTCTAAGGGAAGGTCTGTAAGGATTTTGCAAAGCCTCACCCTTGGGCCATATTCAGGGGTTATTAACAAGCCGTTTCGCCCTAGTTCTCCAAGTCCGGCATCGATGGCTAGTGGAATGCTTAGAGCCGTATCGTTCCCGCATTGGATGGCCTCATAGCCAAGGTTTCTTATAAACTCGCCCATGCAAGCAAGTACAAAAGCCATTTTTGAGTAGCCCACTCCTGTGGCTGCGGCTGCGATAGCTGTAGGGGAGGTTGCAATTCCGTTTGCATCCATTTCCACAGCCATAACAATAACGTTCTCGAATTTCCTTGGAAGCTTAACCTTTGCATACAGCCATTTCCTATTTAGCTTACAGACGCCTACAAGCGAGGCGCCGAAAAGTCTGGCTGCCCGTTTAATGTAGGTGCTCATTTTGCGTGCGTCTTCAATCTTGCATTTTGTTTTCGTCCAGTCTGATTTCTTCATGGCGGTGGGAGTTCTAAACTGTTTAATTCTTTTTCGTGAAAAGCCGTCTTCAAAAGCGTCATGCACTATCCATGAAGCATAGGCTAAGGCAAAGTCGATTCTTGAGTAGCCGGGCTTACCCTCTATTATCAGAGAAGATATTTTCTTGTTATGTTTTTGGTGATATCCTTCCCATTTTACCCTACCGAAAATCATGTTTTCTCGTGGAAAACGTTTAAGTCTTGATTCATCGATAATATAGGGCGGTTTATCGACCCTTCTAACTTTTTTTACAATCTTTATCCGATCCTTCACACTTACGGTCTCTCCACGTCCTTTTAAGAGAAAACATGGGAGCGAGGAATTTAATGTTATTTCAGTCTTAGTTACTTAAAACTTATTCCAGATTTAGATTCCCCCTTCATAACCCTTTTGTTGTTTAACTTACGTTTCCTTTTTAGGGATTAGCATGAAATTAAAGGAAACGTTGAGAGGCTACGACTTTATCAGAATTCTACTAATCTTGTGGCTTATCAGCTCTTTCTTCGTCCTGTTTTCGTTGAGCAGGATCGACTGGATAGTCCATAAAGAGCTCTATAACTTTGGCTTGCGGTTCAGCACAGATTGGGCGGTACCTTACTGGATCAGCTTACGAGTGATTTATGTTTGGATCGCTGTTCCTTCAGCGTTGAGCGCAATTTTCTTGGGTTTAGATTTTTGGAGAAAGCTTAACAACAGAAAACCTGCATCCGAACCGAAACCTAAACCAATCCTTAAGCAGAAGGAGCTTCAACCTTCAAAGAACAATCACATGTTAGTGTCATGCCCGTCCTGCAAAAAGATATTCAGAAAACCCATGGTTATGCTAGATTTTAGCAGTGGAAAGCCGAGATTAGTCAATGTTTGTCCTTATTGTAATGCTATCCTAGGAAAGGCCACGGAGGAACCTTCAGAGACAATACAAGTTAGAGAACCGGATAGGGAAGTTATTCCTTAACTTTAACATGGAGCTCCTATGTTTACTTTTTATAATTTTAATGTAGTATTGTAACTATTTTTTTGGAAACATTTATTAAGTTGAAGTTTTAAGCTAATTAGAGGCGGTATCCAATGGAAGTGGGTATCGTCCGTGAAATTGAGAGAAGAATTATTACCGATTTTATGGATTTGCTGATACTTTCTATGTTGCATAACAGCAGTAGTGCTATTGGCGGTTTCGATGTGATCAAGCATCTGCACAGGCGCTTTGATTTTTTAGTGAGCCCTGGGACTGTTTACTCGCATATTTATGCTTTGGAGAGGAAGGGGTTAATAAAAGCGGTGGCAACTCGTCGTAAAAGGGTTTATAGGTTAACTGAGAGGGGTAGAGAACTGGTGGAAAAGCTTGCTGACAATAAGGAGCGAATTGTCAACTTCATGGCAAGCATCATTGTCAAGAATGGAATTGAGAGTTGATGGTAACTGTAACTTTTTCAACGCTTTTCATCCAAGGGATCTTCGCTGGTGACTTGGAAAGCTGGTGAAGTATCTCTCTTTCTAGCTCCTTGTTACTTTTTTCGTTACTTTCTTCCACCAGCTTGATCACAATTATGGCTTTCTTGGCCATAACTTACTCCCGGGAGGCTTAATATATCTAGAGCTATATGAATGGGAGATTTTCTTTTAAAATTACTGGAGTTGTAGGTTGTTCCTGAGTTGAACTGTGTTTGTATCAGAGTTGAACTTTGAATTTAGGATTAGGCTATATATTCCTTTTTTGGAATATGACGTTAAGCGGAATTATATTTTATTATTTATTAAGATATTAGACAG
>MTLR01000092.1 GCA_002010925.1 Candidatus Bathyarchaeota archaeon JdFR-04 | reverse complement strand
TCGGGTTCGAGCAGAAACTTTCTTCCTTGTTTTCGGGCTTTGGCGATAATTTCTGAAACTTTGTTCACAACATCAAACTCCACAGCAATAGACTGTCTAATATGTTTCCATTTTTCACTTTAAACATTTCTCTTAAATAAAGAGAAAGAAAGTTTAGCCGTTTGGTTTTTGTTTTTCGTTAAAAAGGATATAATCTTTAAGAAAGTGAAGGATTTAAGCTTCTATTTTTCTTATTCTGGTTTCGATGAACTCTACCAGCTGTTCTTCAGTCATTTTCTCTTCTTCCTGTTGTTTTTGAAGTTGCTCTTTGATTGTTGCTAAAGTTTTATCTATATCTAAAGGTTTGATTATGTAAGCGTCGGCTCCTTTGTTTAGGGCTTCAATGGCATTTCGTAGTGATGGGTAGCCAGTGATGATTATCTTCCGCATTTTTGGCTTGTTAGTTTTCAACTTGCTTAAGAGTTCTGTTCCTTCCATGTCTGGAAGCCTTATATCGATTAAGGCGAGGTTGTAGAACTTCTTTTGAGATTTTTTTATGGCTTGTTTACCGTTTTCCGCCGTATCAACTATGTACCCTTTTTCGTCTAGAATAGCTTTAAGAACTTTACGTATGCTGGTGTCATCATCGACAATGAGTATTCTGGTTCTTTCTTCCAAGATTTTTCACCTCCCTTAGCTTTTTTAGTTTTAAGAGGTAAAATAACTGTGAAGCATGTTCCTTTACCAACCTCACTCTTAACCGTTATCCGTCCACCGTGAGCTTTGATGATGCGTTTACATATGGGTAGGCCTAAACCTATACCCTTAGCTTTTGTGGTGAATAAAGGCTTGAAGAGTTTACTCATGTTTCTCTTGGATATACCTATGCCAGTGTCGTGAAAGCTTATTTTCACAAGTTTTTTGGTTTTTTTCGAAGTTATTGTTAGGGTTCCACCGTTTGGCATGGCTTGAATGGCGTTTCGAATTATGTTGTGGAAAACTCGTTTTATCTGATTGACATCCACCGTGAATGTATGAGTACCTTTAGTTGCATTTACTACCTTAATGTTCCCTGGAATTTCGATTTCTGTAAGAACTTCTTTAACGATTTCCTTAACGTTGGCCTTTGATAGTTGAAGGTGTATTTCACGAGAGAAGTCTAGGAGGTCATTCACTATTTTATTTGCGTATTTGATGTCGTTCTCGATTATCTCAAACATTTCCTGCATCTTGTTGTCCATCTTACCAGCTAGCTTGAGCTTTAAGTAATAAACGGCGCCGCTTATTCCGGTGAGAGGATTGCGGAGGTCATGTCCAACACTGGCTGCAAGTTCGCCGATAATTGCTAGCCTATAAGCGTTCTTTAACTCCTTCTGCATTCGAAGCCTTTCAGTTATATCTCTAAAAATCGCCAAAATTGCGGGTTTGCCCCTGTATTGTATTAATGTGCTATTCACCTCAACGAAAATTTCACGCCCATCTTTTGTTAGAATTTTTATGGTGAACGGGTCTAGATGTTTAAGTTTTTTCTTGTAAGCTTTTTGTAACATGCCTTTAACTTGAGAGTGATAAGGCTCCGGAACATGACGAAGAACGGATTTTCCTATATACTCTTCTGCAGGACGCCTGGTTATTTCGGTCCAGCGTTTGTTTATAAAAACTATTTTTCCATTCTGGATAATTGCAATTCCATCCTGAGCATTTTCCACAACTGTTTCGTATTTTTTCTCAAGGTCTAACAGCTTTCTTGTTCGTTCCTTAACTTTAAGCTCAAGTTGTTCCGCATACTCCCGTACTTTTCTTTCAAGGCGTTTACGTTTAGTAATATCTTCGCATAACACGACTATGCTTTGGAGTTGTTTCTTCTCATCCAGAACTGGGAAGATGCGCAGGGCTAGGGAACATTTCTCCCTCCCTTTTCCATGCAATTTTGGAAAAGTGAATTCCTTCTCACAGAAAATAACTTTTCCTTCGTAAGCTTGTTTAAACTCTTCTATGAGATCTACCTTGATTACTCCATTCTTTTTGAAGACATCGATACGTCCAATAACATGGGAACGGTTAGGTATTCCGAAAATTTTGAGAGCTGCCTTGTTAACGTCGATGCAGACGCCATTTTTATCGAAGACCCATATTCCTATAGGGTTTTGTTCCATTATTCTAGTCACGAAGTCTCTGGCTGTTTGCAAATCGCTAATTAACCTAGCATTTTCAATAGCAACGGCAGCTTGGTGAAGGAAAAGCTCTAAAGGAGCTAAAGACTCGGAAGTTGGTTTTCGTCCATCCACAGGATCATCCACGCTTAGGATGCCCACTATGCGACCACCGGGTATCCACAAAGGTGCGTAAAGCATGTCTTGTGGATCCCAATCTACCATTTCTTCAGGAGGAATTCTACTTCGAACAACTCCGGTGGCGAATTTTTTCCTAACCCACGGGTCACTCCAAGGAAGATAGTAGAATTCGCCTATTTTGAAGCGTTCAAATTCTGGTCCGAAGCGCTCTCTCCAAACTTTCCCTGAGGGGCGATTTTTCCATAGGAATTCTATTTCTTCAGAGGTTAGCCCAGCGGTTACTATATGGTCTGGGCTGGGAACTTCAAGGTTTTCGTCTCTGACTGATATAACTACCCTTCTCCACCCTAATCCCCTTATGGCTTCGGCTATAACCTGAAGTCTTTTTCTGAGGTCAGCTGTTTGAATCATTTCGGCGCCACTTTTCATGAGCGCCATAAATTCTTTAGTTCGTTTTTGGAGTTGTTCTTCAATTAGAGATTGCTGAGTTACGTCGCGAACAACTTCGACAAGTAAATTTGGTTTTCCTTTTTCTTTTACTAGGGAAAAATCTATTTCAGCTGGGAAAATTTCGCCATTTTTGCGTAATCCTCGAATTCGGAGGGGAATATGAAAGCCTTTCCATTTCAAGATATTTTCTAGATGTTCTTTTACTTTCTTTCGGTCTTCAGGAACAATAAACTGGTAGAATTTCTGTCCAACACATTCCCTATGGGAAACACCGTGAAGTTTTAGGAACTGCTTGTTTGCTTTTCGGATTGAGCCGTCTATATCGTTTATTGTTAGGGCGTAAGGTATAACGTTAAAAGCCTTGCAAGGAACATTCATTCTAGAAAAACTTTTCCCAGCCAATCATTTCCTCTCCGATTTTTCGCTGACTAAAACTTTTAAGATAGATTGTACCGACGTCAATAGATCGGATGAAATTTCCATCGTTGAAACTCTAAATTTCATTAAAAGTTCTTTTGTTATTCGCCTTTCAATAAGTGAAGACCCTGAACCGAAAATTAGACGTATTCCTTCAATAAACTCTTCGAGTTTTTCAGGAATCTCATCCTTTTTGACCATTCTCCTTTTTTCTAGATGATAATAGATTGCCCGTCGTGGGGATTCTCCTAAAACCAGTAAGCCTTGATCTATGCACTTAAGCAAAATCTCTCTGAATTCATCCATACCGGGTTCAGTTTTATACTTATCTTTAGATAAGCGTAACATTTCAGAGTCACTCCAAAATAGACAGATTATTGAGTAAAGCTTTATGAATTTCAAATTCAGATTAAAGTTGGATTCCGAATTAAGATAATTTCAAAAGACTAATAACTCTAAGCATTCATTCATATAAAATTCTCAAAAGATTAACCATAAAAGGAGATGAAAATGTTGGAAGTTAAGAAAATAGCGGTTCTAGGAGCCGGGTTGATGGGACATGGAATATGCCAAGTGGCAGCCCAAGCCGGATATGAGGTAAACCTCCGGGATGTGAAGCAGGAGTTCTTAGACCGAGGGATGGAAATGATACGGCAAAGCCTCGACAAATTCCGAAGCAAGGGAGTTTTAACCGATGAGGAAGTTAAAGGAACCTTAAGCCGGATCCATCCAATGTTAGACTTAGAGAAAGCCGTGGCCGATGTGGACTTAGTTATTGAAGCTATACCTGAAATAGTGGAGTTAAAAAGGAAAACATTCCAAGAAGTCGACAGTTATGCACCGTCGCATACTATGATTGTCTCAAATACATCATCTATAAGCATAACAGAACTCGGTTCAGCGACCAACCGTCCTGAAAAAGTCTGTGGGATGCATTTTTTCAACCCGCCTCAACTGATGAAACTCGTAGAAATAATAAGGGGCACAAAAACTTCAGATGAAACTATACAAACGGTCACAGAAACTGCAAAGAAAATGGGTAAAGAAACAGTACTTGTAAAAAAGGATGTTCCAGGGTTCATAGTGAATCGCATACTGATTCCTGCGTTAAACGAAGCCATAGCGCTCTATTGGGAGGGGATAGCTAGCAGAGACGATATAGACAAAGCCGTAAAACTAGGCTTAAACTGGCCCATGGGACCACTAATGCTTCTGGACTATATAGGCATTGATACTGTTCTCTCTATAACAGAGGTACTTTCCCAAGATATCAACGTAAAGTTTCAAGCCCACACCGGGTTGAAGCAAATGGTTCGGGCAAGACTTTTAGGTAGAAAGACCGGAAAAGGGTTCTACGACTGGACAAAGAAGTGAACTCTAATGGTAGAGTTTAAATATATAATTTATGAAAAAGACGAAAGAGGCATAGCCATAATAACCTTAAACCGGCCCGAAGCCTTAAACGCCTTTGACAAAGTAGTCATAAACGAGGTTTTAACTGCGCTAAAGGACGCAGAAAAGGATGAAAAAGTTCGTGTAATAGTTCTTACTGGCACTGGGGAAAAGGCCTTCTCAGCTGGCGCTGACATTAAAGCAATGCAAGGGATGACGCCGCTTAG
>MTLR01000082.1 GCA_002010925.1 Candidatus Bathyarchaeota archaeon JdFR-04 | reverse complement strand
AAGGAGGCCTAGAAGAAATAGTGGAAGTGAAATTGCCAGCCGTTCTTACAATCCAGACAGGAATTAACGAACCTCGCTACGTTTCAATCATGGGAATCAGAAAAGCCATGAAAAAGGAAATAAAGGTTCTAGGCTTAGCTGAGCTTGGCTTAAACGAAAACGAGGTTGGCGAAGCAGGGTCATGGATAAAAATCGAAAAAATGTATGTGCCGCCAGTGGAGAAGCAAGCTGAATTCCTAAAAGGTACTCCAGAAGAGATAGCATCGAAGATTGCTGAAATCCTCAAGGCTAGGGGGTTGGTATAAATGGTGGAGATGTTCGTTTTAGCAGAACATAGACGGGGAGAAATTCGGGACATAACTTTCGAAATGTTAACGAAGGGAAAGGAGCTAGCTGAAAAAGCCAATATGGAATTGGCAGCAGTACTTTTAGGTAGGGAAGTTAAAGAACAAGCGAAAATTCTTTCAGAATATGCCAAAAAAGTCCTGCTAGTTGAAGACGAAAAGCTTGAAAACTTTAACTCTGAAGCCTACCGGATGGTGCTATCTCATCTAATAAAAGAGCGAAACCCACGGTTGACACTAATTGGACACACATCCTTCGGTATGGATTTAGCTCCGAGCTTAGCTGCCTCGTTGGATATGCCCCTAGCAACAGACTGCATCGACATCACCTTCGAAAACAACACCTTAATCGTTACGCGTCAGATGTATGGTGGCAAAGTAAACGTAAAAGCAAAACTTCGACAAGCCAAAAGCTACCTCGTGACTGTCCGGCAAGCAGCCTTCCAAGCCGAAGAATCTTCCATGAAAGGCGAAATAATCGAAGTGCCTTCTCCGCTCTCCGAGGAGATAATAACCAAACGCTTCGTTGAATATGTTCCTCCTCCCCCGGGAGGAGTAGATATAACAGCGGCAGAGGTCCTTGTTGGAATCGGGCGTGGAATAAAAGATGAAAGCAACATTCCGTTAGTTGAGGATTTAGCTAAAGCCCTAGGCGGAGTTCTTGCTTGCTCCCGCCCAATAGTGGACAAGGGTTGGCTTCCTAACGACCGCCAAGTAGGCACTTCTGGAAAAACGGTTAAACCAAAACTTTACATAGCCCTTGGAATAAGCGGAGCCTTCCAGCACGTCTTAGGAATGAAAAACTCTGACCTAATAATTGCTGTGAATAAAGACCCAAAGGCCCCTATATTCAGCGTAGCCGACTACGGCGTGGTAGATGACCTATTCAAAATAGTTCCACAGCTAAAAGACAAGATTTATGAACTCAAAGGCGGAAAAACATAAGTCTAAACTTGGAGAGAGAAGGGAGAAAACGCTAATGCATTTTGAACTAAATGAGGAGCAGAGGGAAATAAGAAGAGCCATAAAAGAGTTCTGCGAAAAGGAATTCACTCCCGAGCTAGGATTAGAATACGACGAAAAAGAAGAATTTCCCATAGAATTGTATAGAAAAGCAGCCAAACTTGGATTCACTGGCATGAGGATCCCGGAACGATACGACGGGCAGGGATACGGACTCCTTGAAGAATGCATAATTGTCGAGGAAATGTGCAGAACCGACCCCGGATTAGGCGTAGCAATCTCACTAGGAAACTTAATGGTTCCAGATGTTCTCTTAAAACATGGAACCGAAGAACAAAAGGAAAAGTATATTCCGCCTTTAGCTAGAGGGGACGCTTTGTCGGCTGCAGCCTTCACAGAACCCGAACACGGAAGCGATATAACCCGAATGGACACAACCGCGGTTAAACAGGGAAACGAATGGATAATTAACGGAAGCAAGGAATTCATAACCAACGCCCCCATAGCCGACTACTTTATTATACTTTGTCAAACAGATGTGGATGCTCAACCTTCCCACCGTGGACAAAGCATATTTTTGGCTGAGAAAGGAATGCCTGGGCTTGAAGCCACAAAGCTACATGGAAAAATGGGAATTAAACCATGTGTTACCGGCTCCCTCGCCCTAAGTGACCTCCGGGTGCCAGAAAGCAACCTAGTAGGTGAACTTAACAAAGGTTTCTACTATACTTTAGAACTTTTTAACGGCACAAGAATCACAGTGGCAGCCCAAGCAGTAGGCATGGCTCAAGGGGCATTCGAAAAAGCATTCAAATACGCTAAAACCCGAAAACAATTCGGTCGACCGATAATTGATTTCCAAGCCATATCGTTTAAACTTGCGGAAATGGCAACAAAAATTGAAGCTGCAAGGTTTTTAACTTACAGGGCTGCTTGGCTCTACGATCAAGGAAAAGCTGACCCTGTGGCAACTTCTATGGCTAAGGCTTACGCCAGTCGAGTTGCTATGGAAGTAACAGACGAAGCTATCCAAATCCATGGAGGATATGGCTACTTAGCCGACTACCATGTAGAGCGATATCACCGATGCGCCAAGATAACCGAAATCTATGAAGGAACAACAGAAATGCAAAAACTCACAATAATGAACTTCCTCAAGAAACGGGTGTAACTTATCCCTTATTTCTAACTTTTCTAAGGTCTTTTCCTTAACTCTAATTCTTTAGGGTAAATTCTAAAAAGGATTCGACAATACTAGTATTTGTGTGATGTTAATTGACAAAAAAAATCGTTAAAGTTTCCAGTTCGGCTTTTTCTCTACGTGTTAGACTGGGCGAGTACGAGGTTGAAATCTCTGGCGATCGAAATGAAGTTCTAAAAACTGTTAATGAACTCTCAAGTATAGTAGCTAATGTATCAAAGGCATTTGAGCCTTTAAAAGTGAAAGTGTCAACAACTTCCTTAACTGTTAAACCCCCGAAGGGGAAGTCTCCTATTCCCATGGAGGAATACCCAAAGATTTCCCGAAAACTGAGCTGTAGCAAGGCCATATTACATCTGTTAGAAAGCGAATGGGGAAAGTGGCGGCCCCGAACCTTATCAGAACTTGAAGAAGCCCTAAAAGCTAATTCCATCCACTACCCTGCCTCAACCCTCTCCAGTGTTTTGAGGTGGCTTGCTAACAAAGGAAGAGTTCGCAGATGGAAGACTGACGCCGGATACGTTTACATACTAGCTGAAAA
The DNA here is from genome assembly GCA_002010925.1 of Candidatus Bathyarchaeota archaeon JdFR-04. Classification (GTDB taxonomy): domain Archaea; phylum Thermoproteota; class Bathyarchaeia; order Bathyarchaeales; family UBA233; genus UBA233. Next base: position 1,794 of record MTLR01000082.1, on the reverse strand, counting down.
AGAGGAATCATAAAATGGGAAAAGTTGAAGCCCATATTAAGACGCCTTTCGGCGAAATAACACTCGAAGGAGAAACCCCTCAAGAAATAATTCAAATGTTAGAATCCATACCCCACGATTTTATGGAGAAAATTAACAATCTGGTTTCCTCAAAGCTTACTCCCCCTTCACAAGTCAAACTTCAAGGCATAGTAGAATTTACCACCGAAGGACCAGTCATAACCACAAGGAAAAAAATTACCCACTACGAAGCTATAGGATTATTGCTATTCGCTTCAGAAAATAGAACAAACACAGCAGCAAAGTTAAGTAAGCTTTTAGAGTCTAGCGGAATTAAATGCATGGTTCCGGCTAGACTAAACGAAATGACTAAACGAGGGATTGTTTTTAAGCCTAACCCTTCTAAGCCTGAGTTTAAACTCACAGTTCAAGGCGAAAGGTGGATAGAAGAAGAGGTTTTACCAAAACTAACTGAGAAATAACATTTAAATTATGGTGGTGGACGTTTCTGTGCGTATTGATACCTACGTGGTTTTCCATCCCTAGAAAGGATCCCCTCTTTTACTAAATCTATAAGGGCGTGAGCCACAGCAGTTCGGTCATAATGATATCCCCTTTTAGCCATTTCTGTATGCACTTCGCCTAGATTCCTAGGCGTGGCGAACCATCCTTCCATCCAGAGTTTTTGAATGATCCCCTTACAAGTTTCAGCTCTGGGTGTTGGGCCCCTTGGCGAGGTAAGTGTTACCGGAATTTCCTTTATCTTGCTAGTTATCGAAGTTAAAATCTTCTCGATGGCTGCTTGGAGCTGTTCCTCTTGACACTCGATCTCAAACTCTATATTCCCTACTCTCATCTTGACTTTGATTGGAGGCTTTTGCTCGGTTCCTTCCATTTACGCACCTTATTGTTATTGTATTGCGCATGTTGTTCATGCACAACATTTAAATACATCTTTCACCAACAATTGGCTATTGGTGAATTTGATGATTGAGCAATTAACTATTACAACAACACCAAAATATAATTTTCCAAAAGAAACCATCCCAAACCTTCCACAAGCCTTCTTCGAACTCAGCATCCAATCAATGAAAACATTGGAAGAATCTCTCGCCCTAAACAAGTTATTGAATTTTCAACAACCAACAATAAAAACGTTCAAAGTTCCTAAATGCAGTTCAGCACAAGTCATACAGATTAGCCCCAAACCTGATAATTCTATAGTTTCCGCGATAGATGTGTCTAGTATAAAGATAGGCGAGACTACTACTGGACTCTTATTAGCCATACGCGGAGCCATTGTATGGAAACAAAACACCAAATATCGCTACCTCCGTATAGGACCATTTCTTTTTCACATAACTGAAAAAAACAAGCACGAAATCTATAACACCTTATGCCGGGCTTACTTCTGCTTACTGCATCAAAACCATAAAATCCAAGACGCTGACCGCTCACCAAACTTAATGCAAATGCAATCTAGACTTACTGGACTCCTTGAGAAATGGCTACAGATGACTATTACGGCGACCATGAATGATGCCCTAATATTATGGGATGGAGCGTTAACTGCTGGAACCCCTGAGGCACCAACAAGGCTTGTTGAATACATCTTAGAAATAGCTAGGGAAAAACGAAATATGATAATGGCCTTCTCTAAGATTTCTCATTTAAGGTTTTTAAGTCATCGTATAACCGATTTGTTAGCAAAAAGTCGCCCACCATGCCTTTTGGAGCTTAAAAATTATTACGGCGTAAACAAGCCTATTCGACTGCTTGGAGAAATCTATGTTG
>MTLR01000036.1 GCA_002010925.1 Candidatus Bathyarchaeota archaeon JdFR-04 | reverse complement strand
TTATGCCTTTTGAGTTCATCTGAGTTCATGATGTTTCCTCCTTTCTCAGTTGATGGTAGCGCATGCGTTACGCCTAACGGGCGGCGGGTTGGCGAAGTCCCGCCCGAAGCGACCGAAGGGAGCTGAGGGCAGGATTTTGGAACGAGAGGTCTTGGAGTAGTCTTTCGGAAAGAATTGCTATTTGGAAGAGCTATTCCCTATTGAGGTCGAGGTCAAGACCTCTCGTTCGACTGCGCCGCCAACCCCGAGATGGGCGAAGTTCCGCTCCCCTGAATTCTTCCCACCAATCCTCTCTTTCTCACTCTCTTAAGCAGCCCGCCAACCCGCCGCCCGATGGGCAGAAATGAAGCGAAGCGGAATTTCTGCCCATCGTTTGGCGGATAAAAGAAGTTGCTGAAGGCAATTTGGACGAAGCATAGCGAAGTCTTTTATCCGCTGTTAGGCGACGTTGCCAACCTTCTTTCCATAATCCAACCAACTAATGGAATTTCTATCCATACTATGAAATAAAAAATAGTGAGATACCAATGACTGAAAATATATGAGTGCCCCAAACCTTTCATCAAACCAACATAAATATAATCATAAAGAGCTACTGGAACCGAGGCATAGAAAGCTATCCATAAAGAACTTTTGAGGTAATTCTTCTTCCATATTTTAAGGAGAATAATGCAAGTTAATGGTAAAATAAGAAAAAAAGCAAAGACACATAACCATACTTGAGCACTAAAAGACCACCCTTGATAATAATCACTCGGCAACCCCCCGAGTAAAAAAATAAACCAGACAACAAAGGTTATGATGTACGTAATGATATGCTTCTTCAGACTCATAAGGTTATTCCTCCTTGTATTAGGCAATGTCGCCTAACGTTTTGAGTGTATCTGAAGTTCCCTAAAGGGGAATTTGGGCAAAGATGCGTAGCACCGAAGCCAGATACACTCTGTTATACGCCGTTGGTTTCATTTTTGCCTTCTATCGCACTTTGCCGCGGTTATAAGTAGTCCTCCCGCTCCTACTGCCCCTATGCCCAGCACATAAACATCAGAATCGTATTGCTCCTCAAAACCAAGATAACTTTCGTAAGCCTCCTTGTCATTGATGAGTTGCTTTAATAGCTCGGGGTCCACAAAACGGGCCAGTGTACCAGGAGCTGAAATCCTCTCCACTCGACATCCTTTTCTCTCCAACAATTCTTTGATTTCGTCTGGCCTGAAAGCATGCCAACTTGGGAAAAGGGTTGGTTGTAAACTCCTTAACTCCTCTGTAACTACCAAAGTGCCGGCATTATAAACTTCCAGCACAGTTTTCAACTTCCCAAAATGCTGGAGGTCAAAGTTCACCCCTCCCTCTGCGATGACCCCCGACCTGTTCATCACACATAATATGAGATTTGATTTAGTAACACGTATAAGTTCAGAAAGGGCGGTTTCATAGGTGTTGTAGCAGAAAGACAAAGGAGAATCCAGGCACAATACTATGTCAAAACTACTGGTTTCAAAACGGGAAAGGTCATCTATACTGCCTTGCATAAATTCTATGGTGGTGATTTCACGGGATTGGGCAATCTTACATGCAGCTTCAAGCATTTTGGGAGAGATGTCCAGATGCACCACCTTATGACCGGCTTCAGCAAGTGGGATAGAGAAGCGGCCAAAACCTGCCCCTGCATCCAGGATTGTTAAATTGCTTTTCTTTTGAATACTCCTTTTAATCTCACGCCACAAGAGGTCAGTGTGAACCCGTTTTCTCGGGTCCTCTTTTTCCCGTTTCAATTCTTTTTCAACAAGCCTATCCCAGAAAGATTGCAATTGTGAACGGTGATTATTTACCATCTGCTCTCTCTTACATCTAACCAATGGCGTATAACGTTTTTGGCATATCTGAAGTTTCCCGAAGGGAAATTTGGGCGGAGGCGTCAGCCGTAGCCAGGTATGCCATGTTATACACACCCATAAGGGTCGGAGCGACCGAAGGGAGCGGAGAGTCACGAAGGCACTCAAAATAGAGGGCGGGCTGACTATTTCTTGATTTCATATTCAATTGCCTCCTCAACTTTCCTTTTTGCTCCTTCCAATAATTCTTTTGCTTTCCTTCTTGCTTCGTGTGATTGTTAGACAAGTGAAGCAATTTTTGTTGGATTTCATTGGGTATAATTGGAATCTGTAACCTCTTAATTTGTTCCTCCCTTTAAATTCAAGCCCCCACTTTTCCAGCATCTAGAGTTACATTTTCCATTCCTTAACTCTGAGAACGAGCTCACAGACATCATCACCCTTCATCATGCTTTTCCTTATGAAAACTTCTCCGTCTAAGCCAAAAGCTTCCAGCCATCCTCCAAGCCGGACTGCACAAGCACATTGGTAGAGATCTTTAACTCCCGCCTCTTTAACGGCATCAAAGATGGGACACCTGGTTAGTATGCCTGATAATGTGTTTTTATCCAGAATTTTGAACTCGTACTCAAGTCCTTCAAAGTAAAGCCCCCAAGCCGCCTCAAGTAGATATACCAAATTTTCAATTTTCTTCACTTCCCCAAAGTCAGACTCTTTTAGAAAACGTTTTGCCTCTGTCTTCCCCATGGATCTAATGGTAATTTGATTCAGCCTGTTTGCAACATCGAATCCAAGTTCTTGGGCGACTTTCAAAAACCACCTCCCATCATGAGCCATCCAATTCTCCCGAAGGATTTTCTCTCTCTGCTCGGCGGTGAGATTAACTTTTTTCGGCCTCATTTCCATACCTCCTTTCTAATTAATTTCACTTCACTGTTTTTATATTTTGGTTTTTCATGTCAGCCCGCCCTTCCAAATTTAATTCTAATTGTACCTTCGTGATTGCGTATAACGGCTGGGGCGTATGCGAAGTTCCCGAACGAAGTTTGGGTGAGCGGAGCGAACCGCATACCCGCTGTTATCGGAAGTGCTGTTCTTCATTTGAGTTCTCTCACTCCTTCGATAAGCATCTCTGTATATTGTGAGTCAAGGACTGCAATTTTGTAGAGTGTATCATGAAGAGCATTCATATTCTTTTTGGCAGCCAGTAGCCTACATTTGCCGAACATGTGTGCCTCACGCATTCTGATCTCTGATGCCTTGAGCAATATCTTATTTGAGAAGCTTTCATTTGTCAGGAAAATTGCACTATCGTAGCAGCGCTGATTACACACGGGGAAGATGAAAGTTAGTTCCAACATGGATATGCCTCGCTTCTCTAAATCATCAGCAAAAAGCTTTATCGCTTCACTGCCAGTAAGAACCTCGTAATCTGGTGAGAGTGATTTCCCCTGTGTAATTGTATCAGAAACACTTTTTAAAAGGGTGTTGAAGATTTCCCTTTCTGTTAGATTCCTAACCTTTCTGCCCAAAACTCTCTCAGTATAGGAACCTCTCTTATACGAGATGCGAGAAGCCTTCCACGCCTTTAAAAAGTCATGCCACGGAATTGGAACCATAATGTAACCCTCTGGATCATTTACCCACACGAATTCATCGTCCCAGTCTACCGCTACGATATAATGGTCTGCACCTCTTTTCTTCCTACAGAAGGGATCATATGTTAAATAACCCATGTCAACGGGTCCGATGAGTACCCAATCTCTTTTTAAATTATTCTTTAATTTTTCAACAGCTTCTTTTTCAGAATCCCCATGTTTAAGCGTATATTCATAACCCAATAAGTTGAGTGCGTGCTCCAGACCCCTTTCAGGATTCACTCCTATAACCGCAAACCCTGTCTTCCGCCTATAGCTAAATGGTCCAAACGGTAAGGTTGTTAAACAGTCAATATAAGGAACAGGTTTATACTCTCCTTTATGAGCAAGTAGCATTGCAAGCGATATAGCATAACAATTCGTTCTCCAACCTGTGTATGGGTTCAAGCTTCCCATTTTATCACATCAAGTTAACAGCATTTCCGATAACTTGGAAATATGCGAATTACTTCGCATTACTGCGGTAATGCGAACTTATCCCAACCTCAATCTTCCCTGCGATCACCCCCTTTTAAATCCAGATCATCCAGTGGGCTGCGAATGCGGCCCAGGGCCCGGCTGCTCACGTGAGTGTACCGCTGCGTCGTGCGCGGATACTTGTGCCCTAACAACTCCTGAATGTACCGCAGATCCGTTCCACCTTCCAAAAGGTGCGTGGCGAAGCTGTGCCGCAGTGTATACACTGACGCCCAGGGATGGTCTTAATCTTCGCTACTCGCTCCGAGGAGGGGGCAAAACCACGATGAGCCGACCCTACTCTCCAGACCGAATCCGAATAGGCGCTACAGCCATTCGCTTGCTTTGCTCAATCCGTAAATGATATAATAAATCGGGGCGGCCGGATTCGAACCGGCGACCACTGCAACCCCATTGCAGTGCGCTACCTGGCTGCGCTACGCCCCGTCAAGAATAATTATACCAAATATTTCGAAATTTAGCAAGTGCGGAAGAGTCTGCATCAGTTTAGTAGGTCAGGGTAATGGATTAGGGAATGAAAGCCGTCTAATTGCCTCAATGCCTTATTAAATGCCAAAATTCCCTCATCTATCCAAGAAGCACCTTTCGTGTTATCATGACGCCTCACACGAAGAGCAGAATGATGCCTCCTTGAGCAAGTCTCTCTGAGACACCAGGTCATGATAACACGAAACCGTCACCATTTATTATCATAAGCCCTATTCTGCTCTTGTCCCATACCTTGCCCAAGGATAAAGCTGCCCCCTCCTAGAAATCTATTCCTTTTAGGGATTAAGGTAACTAATGTCAATTCTTTGTGATGCTATCAAAAATTTGTTCTCGAAACATTTTTGGGGTATAATACGTATATGTAGTATGGGATAAGTTAACGTGCCAGTTTGCTATTTGAATCAATTTGAGAAA
>MTLR01000067.1 GCA_002010925.1 Candidatus Bathyarchaeota archaeon JdFR-04 | reverse complement strand
ATCCTTCTTGTTCAAGAGTGTTAAGCAGTGGATACAGAGCTCCATGGCGAAGTTTTATTCCGTATTTCATCTGTACTTCCTTTTTTATTTTGTATCCCCACATTGGTTGGGCCTGAATTAAGCGTAGTATCATTATGTCTGTGAAATTTCTGAATATGCGTTGTACAATTTGTTNTTTTAGCTGTTTTTCTATAGTTTTCATGCTCTGTTGCTTTCTTTTATGGTTTTTGCTTATTTAAATTATCTATTTTTTGGAATATTCTGTATGTTTTGTTATGCCTTTTTATGCTTTGGATAAGTAAGAAGTTTTATATTGCGGTTTCATGTATATAGAGACTTGAGATATGTCTCAAAAGAGACATATTGTATCTGCGTCCAACAGTTTTATTGTTGGACAGAACTACGAAAGGAAGGGAAGCATGATGAAAAGAGGTAAGCAGGTTCAAACCAAACTGCTTAAAGGATTACTCGACCTTGTGATACTCCAGTTTCTCAATAACGAGCCAATGCATGGCTATCAGATAATAACGAAAATCAGAAAAAACTTTGGCGTATACTTTGGGCCTAGTACCATATATCCCATGCTAAACCAGCTAGAAAAGGAAGGTTATGTGAAAAGCGAATGGAACCTGAAAAATGAACGGCCTAAAAAGGTTTACAGTTTAACCAGTGAAGGGCATAACCTGCTAAACTTTACGGAAGACTCTTTAACCCTTATATGCCGAAAACTCACATTAATGGGCTTAAACAACAATAAGGGATTAATTTCTAACAGAATTCCGAAGGAAACAATTTATCCCAATGTAAAGAAACTTGAGAGAAAAGTTAACCTTAAACCCTAATCCCATACCCTTTTAATCCGAACACACTAAATTATTTCCTATGATTTTGAGCACGGGAGAAGAAGTTGACCTCTTAATCCGTGACTGCGCAATCTTAACTTTAGATCATGCCCATTTCATAACTCAAGGCGCCATAGCCGTAAAAGACAAAAAAATAATTTATGTAGGACGGAAAGATTCGCTGCCGAGAGTAAAAGCTGAAAGAGCCATTGATGCCCACGGTAAGGTCGCAATGCCGGGGATGGTTAACTGTCATACCCACGTGGCTATGACATTGTTCCGTGGCTTGGCTGAAGATAAGCCGTTGGACGCTTGGCTGAGAAAGGATATTTGGCCTTTGGAGGCTAAGCTGACGTGGGAAGATGTTTATTGGGGTGCTCTGCTTGGATGTGTAGAAATGCTGAAAACGGGAACTACTTGTTTCGCCGATATGTATTTTTATGAGGACGCTGTAGCTAGGGCGGTTGAGGACAGCGGGCTTAGGGCCGTTCTGGCTCAAGGAATTATCGAGTTAAAAACCCCTGCCTTGGGAAAGGAGACTTTTAAGCAAAGCATAGATTTTGTCCAGAATTTCCACGGAGCTGCCGAAGGGCGGATAAGGACTTGGTTTGGGCCCCATGCAGTTTATAGTTGTAGCCTTGAGCTTTTACGAGAGGTTAGACGTGCGGCTTCAGAAAAAAACGTTGGAATTCACATTCATCTTGCCGAATCCTCAGAACAGGCGGAAAAATTATATAAAAAATATGGCGTTAGCGAAACCTGTCTGCTAGAGAAAATAGGAGTTTTGGGTTCAGATGTTCTTGCTGCCCATTGCATTTTCTTGTCTAAAAAAGATATGCAATTATTACGGAAACATAACGTTAAAGTTGGGTATAATCCGGTTGCTAATGCAAAATTGGGCACGGCTGTTTCACCAATTAAAGAGTTGATGGATTTAGGTGTTCACGTGGGTATCGGCACGGATGGACCAGCCAGCAATAATTCTTTGGACATGTTTTGGAACATGCGGTTTGCCGCTTTAGCTCAGAAACTTCGATATAAAGATGCTACAGTTATGAATACTCGTAAGGTTGTTGAAATGGCCACTTTGGGAGGAGCGAGAACTCTAGGGTTGGAAAATATGATCGGATCTATAGAGGTTGGAAAACGGGCAGATATAATTCTGGTGGATTTTAATAAACCTCATTTAAAGCCCTTCCACGATGTTCATGCTAATCTTGTTTATTCGACTTGTGGAAGCGATGTTGACATAGTTATTATTGATGGAAGAATCTTGATAGAGAAAGGCGAAGTGAAAGTTTTAGATGAGGCAAAGGTTATGAGTGAAGCCGAAAAGCGGGCTTTCCGTCTGATAAGCAAATAAGCTAAAGCATTCGTTTTGCCCAGAGTTTGGGTGCTTTCATACTAGTAGCGAATGATCCTCCTCCGATAAATTAGGTTTTCTCAATGAGCATACATTTTTACATATTTGCAACGTTTCAACTAGCCAAGTCTAGAAAACATTTAATTATCTGGGCTCCTATCTATCTTGCTTCAGATTTATTGTGAGGAGAAAATCTATTGGCTATAATTCAGATGATTGATCTAACCAAGAAATTTGGAAAGCTCACAGCTGTTGACCATCTGAACCTCTCTATTGAAGAAGGAGAAATTTTCGGATTTTTAGGTCCGAATGGAGCTGGAAAAACTACTACTTTATTGATGCTCGTGACCGTAATTAAGCCTACTGAAGGAAAAGCGATTGTTGGCGGTTATGATATTACACGGGAGCCAGACAAGGCTCGACAGCTAATTGGAATAGCCTTTCAAGATCCTAAACTTATGTGGGTTATGACTCCATGGGAAGTTCTGAACTGGCATGCAAAAGTATGTGGACTGACCTCCTCTGAGCGGAAGGAACGCGTAAGATGGGCTTTGACCGAGCTTGACTTGTGGGGAGACCGCTACAAAAGTGTTCATGCTTTTTCGGGTGGCATGCGTAAGCGGGTTGAAATAGCCAAAATTTTGATTCAACGGCCAAAAATTGCCATTATTGACGAACCAACGACGCAGATAGATATAGTGGGAAAGCATAAGATCTGGAATATGATTCGTGAATTAAAGGATGAGGGTTCAACCATTATTTTGGCCACTAATGAGCTTTACGAGGCAGATTTGCTTTCCGACAGAGTAGCCATTATGCACCGAGGAAAACTACTTGTCTGTGATTCGCCCAAGAAACTGAAGGACAGCATCGTAGGCGGAGACCTAATTGAAATCATTTTGGAAAAAGAAGCTCCAAAAATTACAATTGAAGAATTGAAAAATATCAATAGAGTTGTGGAGGTTTTAGTTCTTAAACCCAACCACTTAAGGATTTACCTCAACCGTGCTGAAGAAATTTTGCCACAGATAACAGAATTTTTCATAAAGACACATTTACCTATTCGAAGCATCCGCATGAGCGAGCCGTCACTTGATGATGTTTTTGCACATTATACAGGATTAACCATCGAGGAGGCTGAAAAATGATAAAACACGTTTTACTCGTCGCTGAAAGGGACGTGAAGATGTTCCTTCAGTACAAGTTTATCTTAATTCTCAGAGCATTATGGTTTTTAGCTCAAATAGCCCTCTTCGGATTTGTAGCTAACCGAATGGTAAAAGAAGATGTCCAAATAGTAACTGGAAACTATTTTTACTTTTATGCGGCCGGCATCGTTATAACGTTGCTTTATTCTATGGCTGTTTTCATAAGTTATGACATTTACGAGGAAGCAGACCATGGAGTAGTGGAGTATCTGCTTAGTCTTCCCATCTCGCGAAGGGAACTCGTGCTTGGAAGAGCGATAGGCGGCGGGCTTAGAAGCTTCCTTTACGTTGCTCCTCTCATGCTGGTCGTTCTTTTAATGATTGGAATGACTGAGCCATTTCGGATTTTAATAGCCTTTGTAGCTCTCTTTCTGTTTGCTTTTGGTGTTTCCGGAATGAGCATAACTATAGCGGTTAGCATAAAGTCTCACGATAGATTTGATATTCTTCTTGGAGTTTTAAATGCATTCATTGTTCGACTTAGCACAACCATGTATCCCGTAGTCTTTATGCCCAAACAGTATGCAGTACTTGCTCAATTTAACCCATTAACCTACGCAGCCGATATCTTCCGCTGGGGAGCCGGATTGGAAGCGACTCTTATAACTAATCCGTTCCTTTCCGTGTTGGGCATAATCTTGTTTTTCTCTTTCTTTACGTTTATCGGTATAATTTTCTATGAAAGGCGACTTGAAGGTGGAGGTTGGCGGTAGGAATGAAAAAGATTATGCATTTGTTAGAATATGACTTTAGAAATTTCTTCCGTTATCGGTGGTGGATTGCAGGGATGATAAGTATGAACCTTGCAGACCTTATAGTAATGGCCGTTGTCTATACAAATATGGTGAGCCAGGAGGTATCGGGAAAATACCTAAACTATTTTTTGTTCTTTTCGCCAGGAATCACTATAACTGCGCTGTTCGCTGCAGCTTTTATGATTGGACGAGAGATAAACAGGGAGCTTCGACGTGAAATTTCGCATTATTTGTTGAGTCTTCCCTTTTCTAGATGGGAGTTAGCTTTTGGAAGAGTTTTGTCTGGTGGTCTTCGGGGGATGGTTTATATGGCGCCTCTTCTGGTGACAACAATTTTTGTCACATGGGTTTTTACAGGCAACCTTCCATCGGTCTTAGGGGTTGCAATAATATTAGTCACGTTGTTCCTCGTTTCAATAGGTACCTCAGGTTTGAGCATAACAATGTCCCTCTCCACCAAGAGTTTCGAGAAGTTTGTAACGGCTAGAGGGGTGGTCTACTATATTCTATTCTTCTGTAGCTCCGTCTTTTATCCTCTTGATTTCATCCAACAGCTTGGGAGAGAGGGAGTAATCCCTCAACTCCTAGTATTAATTGCGGAGGCAAATCCATTAAGCGCGGGCGCTGACACTATCAGATCATTCCTTTTAGGGCATCCAGCCTTTAATCCGCTTATGATGTTGAATGTAGCATTCTTTGCCATAGTATTCGTTTTAGCATCTGG
>MTLR01000065.1 GCA_002010925.1 Candidatus Bathyarchaeota archaeon JdFR-04 | reverse complement strand
AAGTAGTAGATATCCAACGTTTCAGAAAGATCGTTACTTCACTTTTGGAATTCATTTAGGTTTTATACTGTGTGCAATAGGGGCGATCTTGAACATCAGTGCTAGCGTGTTAGCGATGACGAAAAGACGAGTTATAGATAATCTCCAGGGGTTATTAGGTCTTGTTTCTGGAGTAGCTATTTTATTATCCCTTAGTATGCCTTGGTTTACTGAGTATATTTCTCCATTAAATGTCATACTAATCTCTCAATCTGTATTTAGACAATATGCTAGTGGAGTTATCCTTTTCCCCATTTACATCATCGTCATTTGTAGCATCTTCATCATCATCGGAAGCATCCTAGAACTAATCAAAACAGGATCTGTAGAAGTTTACATTAATCGCGGAGGAATAGGCGTGGTTAGCATGACAGTTTTGTTTATAATTTTTTGGGGGATGGCTATTCCTTTGGGCGAAGGTTGCTGGGTGGCACTTGTTTTTGGCATAATGGCAATGGCTTCAGCTAGATTCTATAAAGAACGTTTTTATTTTGAGGAAAAAGTGAACGAGAATTACTCTTAAAATTGAAGCACTATAAACAATAACATAATAACCACCTATGAGAATAATAGCAAGCAGAATGGTTGAATGGCTAAGAAGAAAAATCGAAAATGTTAATGATACACTTTCCGTGTTTTTGAGGGGTTATCTTTATTTTTGCGTTTTGGAAATCCTTTGCTAATTCTTTTCCTTCAAAGTATCGGTCGAGGAAGACGGCGAGGCTTGAGCATTCGGAGTGAGGTTGATTCCCGATGGCTACGTTGAAGTCTGAAATCTTTGGGGAATAGAAATCTTTAGGGACTTTTTGACTTCCGACGATTATTAGGACATTTTTTTGGGTTAATTTTATTCGTTTGAGAACATCGGTTGTTTGGATGTTTTCGCCGTAAGCGGTTAGATGTACTACGATTCCTCCTTTTGATTTCCATTTTTTCACAGCCTGTTTCCATGGGATGCCCATTTGGAAGTGGAATTTTCCACCCCATTGGTGGACTACTTTTTTTATTGTTTGTTCAACTTTGGGGTCCTTGATGTCAGTAAGTATAAAGCCGGATGCGCCTAGTGCTCGGGCGGTTAAGGCCACGTGTGTGGTTAGGCGTTTATCTCTTTCTGGTCGGTGGCCCCATCGTAGAACATATATTTCAGACAAAATGGTTATTCCTCCTTTTTATTCGAAGTTAGGTTGAAAGTTGGGTGAAAGTTCCCTTATGTTCTTTTACATAGTTTCTTACTTTGTTTGCAAATGAGGGAATGGCTTCGAAAGTTACGCTCACTGTGGCGTCCCTATATTTGAGGGATTGAACATAGGTTCGGTTATAAAGCCAAGAGATGAAAGTCATTGTTTCGTTGTCCATAGGGATAGAAAAGGATGCCTTAACGTAGTTTTTCATGTGCCGAGCTATTTCTTGCTTTAAAGCTTCAAGGTTTAACCCATGAAGAGCGGATATTGGAACCGGATTTGGCGCCTTATCCTTTAAGCTTTCAAGCTTCTGTTGAATTTCCGTCCTAGTTAATAGGTCGATTTTATTGAGAGCCGTAACAACAGGAATGCTTGAAGCTTCAATTTGCTCTATGGTTTCGAAGCAACATGAGATTTTTTTCTCAATTGTATCTAGTGGCTCACTAAAATCTATTACAAGGAGAATTAAGTCAGAGAAAATTGTTTCTTCTAGTGTAGAGTGAAAAGCCTCTATTAAGGTTAGGGGGAGCCGATCGATAAAACCTACGGTGTCAGTTAGCAGAATCTTCTTTCCATGAAGGTGAGCTAAACGGGTGGTTGTAGAAAGGGTGGTAAACAGTCCTTCGTCTACCTGAACGCTTTCTTTGGTAAGTGCGTTGAAAAGAGAGCTTTTGCCAGCGTTGGTATATCCAGCTAAGGAAACACATGAGAAGCCCAGCTCAAGCCTTCGAGCTCGATGCAATCCGCGTTTCTTACGAATCCTCCTTAATTTTCGTTGTATGGTGTGGATTCCGCGTTTCACGGTTTCGTAATAGACATCCACTTCGTAGGCGCCTAAACCCATGAAGCCTGGCTGTTCGCCCTTCTTCGCTAATCTGACTTTTTCCTTGGCATGAGTCAGCTCGTATTTTAGCTTGGCCAGTTGAATTTGAAGTTTGGCTTCGGTTGTGGAAGCCCTTCTAGCGAAAATTTCAAGTATCAGTTGGAACCGGTCTATGGCTTCCACGCCTGTGGCCTTAGCCAAGTTATAGGCTTGAACCGGTTTCAAAAAGTTGTCAAAGATCAAGCGTTCCGCCTTCTTTTCTTTCACAAGCTGGGCGAGTTCTTTTACTTTTCCGCTGCCAATCTGATATTTGGGGTGGGGCTTCCTTACCTGCTCGATTGTGCCTACAACTGTGTATCCGGCTGATTCAGCGAGGTTGCATAGTTCATTCAGACTAGAAAGTTCGTTTCGTTCACGGCGTTGGATCAGGATGGCTCTCGTTTTTTCTCGTCCCCCATTTCTTCCTTGAGCTTTATTAGATCACCTAGGGTTAGCTTGGGAACTGCCGTTTTTTTGTAGGCTTGGATGGGGCTGGGCTCTGCTAGTGGAGCGACTAGTTTAATTTTTAATGCATGTTCCAGTTTAATGATTAATTTCGTATCCGGTGTCATTTTTCCAGCTTCAATTTTTTTCAATACGGAAACTTTTTCATTTATTTTCCTACCCAGATCTTCATGAGATAAGCCTAATTTTTCCCGAGCCCCCCTTATCTTGGGTCCAAAATCTTCTATCAATTCCATTTGTGGTTCAAGAATTTGAGAAGGGGGAGTTTTTTGGAGTTTTACGTTGGGATAAGAAGACTTTATGGATTTTGAGGGTAAAGGCTTTCGCTGGGCGGGTTTAGGCTTTGGCGTCCATGTTCCAGATCCCAGTTTTGCACATTTACTACAAACAGTCATTTTGGCGCCTTCTATGATTACCCTGTGAGCCGCGCCGTAGATCTTTCTGCCACAGACCTCACATCGCAACCGTCTTCCACCTAAAAAAGTTATCTCCTTCCTCTTCTTTATACTTGTCGAACATAAGTTAAAATGGCAGACCAAAATGGCCACTTCAAATGACAGGGATTCGCTCCAGAGGATTAGAAGTATTGCGGATTACCAGTTCGGAAAGGGAGTAGGCAGAATCCTCTTTCCGAATAATGTCCGAATAGTCTATTCAAAAAGGACTGGTAGAATTCGCCACATTTTCTTGGAAGATAAACTTTTAGCTACGCTTCGACCGAAAGACGGATTCTTCTCCCTAACTATTGAGGGAGCGAAGAGATTACTAAAAAAAATCGAGCTTTTGAGGTGTAAGGTGGAGGTTAACGATGAGGTGGCAGGGTTTATTGCTGAGGGAAGAAATTTGTTTGCGAAACATGTGGTAGACGCTGATAATGACATTCGACCAAATGAAGAGGTTATAATATTGGATAGTAAAAGTAGGCTTTTAGCCGTGGGTAAAGCTGCGTTAACTGGAAGGGAAATGAAAAGATTTCACACGGGAGTTGCGGTGCGGACGCGGAAAGGAATAAAGGAAACCTAGAACATAAAACTGTTGAAGCCAAGGCTGTTCGGAGTGATGGTGTTTGCGAAGAAAGATAAGTCCCCGCGAAGCCAAGAGAATGATGCAACGTATGGGGCTAAGCATGGACACAATTCCGGACGTGGAAGAGGTTATAGTAAAAACCAGCACTAAAGAAATCATAATTGAAAGACCGGAAGTTGCTGTTCTAAAACTTCGAGGACAACAGATTTTCCAGATAACAGGTGAGAATATTGTGGAGAGACAGACTGAAAAGAAAATTGAGATTCCTGAGGAGGACATTCGGCTTGTCGCTGACCAGACAGGTAAAAGCATGGAAGAAGCAAAAAAAGCCCTAGAGGAAAGCGGGGGAGATCTAGCCAAGGCCATACTACTACTTCAAACCCGGTGATCAATTTTACTGAAAACATTAAAACACAAGTTCTGTTTCGCAACTTTAAGTTGTTTCCTTTAACCTTAAAGACTTATGAAACAAAGTTCGATAGTTTTCTAAGTTAATAGTAAGCTTCCAATCAGAACTTCCTACGTTGTTCTATCTGAATACCAAGAGAAGGCCGCAAGCTTAAGCATTCTTAAAGCGTCAATTAAGCCTTCACAGTAAACAATTGCTATAAGGGCGTGTTTAAAATTCCCTTTGTTCATGAAAAATTTGGCATCGTCTAAATACCGTTTGGCACAGTCTAGAACTTCTGAAACCTCGGTTTGGCTGCTGAGTACCTGTAGCTTTTCAAAAACCTGTTCTACGTTAGCTATGTATTTGGAAACAAGGTTTTTCAGCTCTGTTGTTGAATTCATTCAGACGAACTCCATAATTTTTTCCGGAGCGTTGCAGAAGGTTAAAAGCGCTTCGGCTTCCATAAAATGAAGTTTTCCAGGAAAGACTAAACAATGAGGTGGCTGACCGAAGTTAAAGCTAGAAAGCTTGTCCAAAAAGTCAGCTTTTACCTTAACATCGGGACAGCCAGCCCGAGCGATTCCTACAGCTACAGTATTAGGAGTGATCACATGTTCCTTACGTTTCCGTTCAGTTCTCAAAAGGGTTTCCAAGCCTTCCCTGATGGTCATATAACGTTTTTCTTCAGCCTGTATGTCCAAAAAGCAGAGCGTATGAAAGCCAAGTTGTTTGTTAGTTTTAATCACCTCATAAGGAGTTTCCGACGGCCCATTACTAGAAAAAGGGATCGAAACACTTCGTCCAAACTTGTAGTTTTGCAAGCCACAGACCCCAGCAACGGCTGAAACAATGGACGCATTATGAAGGATTCGTGTTTTAACCCCCTCTTTAACAGCACGAATACGTAGCTCCACATGAGTGGTGGCAATC
>MTLR01000070.1 GCA_002010925.1 Candidatus Bathyarchaeota archaeon JdFR-04 | reverse complement strand
TGGCACTGGGGAAAAGGCCTTCTCAGCTGGCGCTGACATTAAAGCAATGCAAGGGATGACGCCGCTTAGAGCTAGAGAACTCTCAATACTTGGAAATAACCTATGCAGAACCATTGAAGACTGTGGAAAACCTGTAATCGCTGCGATTAATGGGTACGCCCTTGGAGGAGGCTTAGAAGTCGCTATGGCCTGTGACCTACGCATAGCCTCCGAAAAAGCTAGAATGGGCCAAACAGAAATAAATATAGGTCTAATCCCAGGTTGGGGCGGAACCCAAAGGCTCACACGGCTTATTGGAAAAACAAGAGCTAAGGAACTTGTTTTCACTGGCAGGATTATTGATGCGAGGACAGCTGAGCAATGGGGTCTCGTGAACATGGTGTTTCCCGCTGAGGGTTTCATGGAACATGTAAGAAAGTTCGTGGCGGAACTAGCTGAAAAGGCGCCAGTTGCTCTTCAAATAGCCAAGTCTCTAATTAACAAAGGGGCAGATGTAGATTTAGAAGTAGCATTAACTTTAGAGCGAGAAGGATTTGCAGTAGTAGCCTCGACTGAGGATCTCCAAGAAGGAGTGTCAGCTTTTCTGAAAAAACGAAAACCCCAATTCAAAGGAAAATAAACGGCAAACGCTTCTAAAACCTTAACTTTTCTTCTATTTCTGGGTTTTAAGATTCTATTACAAAACCTATATGAAAGAGCAATAACAAAGGAAACATTTCAAAATCATTAAGAGAGGGAGAAGATTGCCACCTAAGCCGGAAACGCTTCTTCAAGATAAAGCAGGAAAACAAGTTCTTCTCTTAGGTAACGAAGCCATAGCCCGTGGCGTAATTGAGGCAGGAATAGGTATAGTTACAACCTATCCTGGAACGCCAGCTTCAGAAATAGGCGACACTGTTTCGAAACTGGCTTCCAAAGCTGGAATATACATGGAGTATTCTGTGAATGAGAAAGTTGCTGTTGAAGTAGCTGCTGGTGCGGCCGTATGTGGAGCCCGTGCTTTAACGGCAATGAAACATGTGGGCTTGAACGTGGCTGCAGATGCAGTTATGACGCTAGCTTACATTGGTGTTCGCGGTGGATACGTGATCGTTACGGCTGACGACCCCGAGTGCTATAGCTCTCAAAACGAACAAGATAACCGTCTTTATGCCCTACTCTCTAACTTACCATGCCTCGAACCTTCAAACCCACAAGAATGCAAAGACATGGTAAGATACGCAGTTCAAATTTCTGAAAAACTAGAACTTCCCGTGCTTCTAAGAACCGTTACTCGAGTAAGCCACACACGAGGCCCAGTGATATATGGCAGTATAGATAAGCCACGTTTAAAAGGTATGCTCAAACGGGATGTACAACGTTTTGTTGCTGTTCCACGCCACGCAAGACCCATGCATGACAGGCTTTTGGAAAAGGTTGAAAGAGCAAAGGAGATCAGCGAAAGCTCACCATACAACCGAGTTGTCCGTAAAGCCGATAACGGTAAAATTGGTATAATATCTTCCAGCGCAGCCTACAACTATGCTGTGGAAGCCACTGAACTCTTAGGGCTCAATGTTAGCTTGTTAAAGCTTGGAATGAGTCATCCTCTTCCGGAGGGAATAATTACTCAGTTTCTCGAGGAACATGAGAAGATCATAGTTGTTGAGGAACTTGAGCCTTACTTAGAGGTACAAGTCAAAGCTTTAGCTAAAGATTGTGTTCCAAAAGTTGAGATTTACGGGAAAATGAGAGGGCAGTATTTTCTGCGATCAAGCGAGTTTTCTACTCGTATAGTAGTTGAGGGACTAGCTAAAATAACGGGCTTGAAACTTCCAATAGACTTTATCAGCATAGAACAAAAGTACGAAGAAGTTTCTCAAACGCTGATTAGACGTTCGCCAGTTTTATGCGCCGGATGTCCCCACCGAGCTTCTTTTTATGTGCTTAAAAGGGCAACCAATGGTAAAGCTTTGTTTCCAACTGACATAGGTTGCTACGCGTTGGGGATTGCGCCGCCTCTTTCCGTTGGCGACTTATTGATATGTATGGGTGCAAGCATAGGAACGGCTGGTGGGGTAAGTAAAGCTACTGAGGTGGATACGATCGCTATTGTAGGGGACTCCACTTTCTTTCACGCTGGAATACCAGCTTTAGTGAACGCTGTTTATAATAACCATAAGTTTACATTGGTGGTGGTTGACAACTTAACTACAGCAATGACTGGGAACCAGCCCCATCCGGGCACGGGGAAAACGGGAATGGGGACCCATGGAAAACGGGTCGTAATTGAAGAAGTAGCCCGAGGATGCGGGGTTAGATTCGTAAAGGTGATTAATCCTTTCGAAGTAGAAGAAGCCATAAGAGCCGTTAAGGAGGCCCTTAGGACTTCCGGGGTTTCTGTAGTAGTGTTTAGGGCACCCTGTGCTTTACTTTTAGTTAGGGAGAAGAGACGCTTGGGCGAAAGGCTTGAACCTTGCTGGATTACGGAAGCCTGCAATAACTGTATGGCTTGTATAAAGCTTCTAGGATGCCCGGCTTTGGTGATAAAAAACGGAAATGTTACTATCAATGAGGCTTTATGCACCGGATGCGGGTTGTGTGCTCATGTTTGTCCATATAAGGCTATAAGACTTCCAGAATAAGGGTGAAAACTAAAATGAAGTCTTTTAACCTCTTACTGGCTGGAGTTGGTGGGCAGGGAATACTTTTAGCCGCTGAAATCCTTGGCACAGCGGCGGTTTATGAAGGATTAAATGTTCGAGTGAGCGAAGTTCATGGAGCTGCTCAACGGGGTGGAGCTGTTGTTTCCAACATTAGGATAGGGAAAAATGTCTTGGCGCCAACAATGGTTGAAGGAACAGCTGACGTGATTTTGGGGCTAGAACCCTTGGAAACTTTGAGGAACGTAAAGTTTGCCTCTGAAAAAACTTTAGTGCTCATGAATAGTGAAGTAATAACACCAACCGGAATATTCCTGAAAATAAGAGAAGTGAACCTTCCAAGCCTTGAAACAATAATTAGAAATATCAGGTTTTTCACTGACCGTATAATCGTAGTGGACGCGCTAGAACTAGCTCGAAAAGCTGGGAATGTTTTAACTCAGAACATAGTTCTAATTGGAGCTTTAGCCGCCACGGAGGAACTACCAATAAAAACTGGAACTTTGGAGGGAGCGATTAAAGAACTCGTTCCAACAAACTATATCGAGGTAAACTTAAGAGCTTTCAACTTAGGCTACGATTACGTCAAGTCTATGCGGTAACTGTCTTCTTTAGGACCCTCATTTTCTCTGCAGCATTTACATCCCTCACAGTTTTCATTTTCCTCGTTCGCTAAGATAGCCTTCAACAAATTGCAGAAAATTCGCATTTCTGAAACATCCACTATAGGAAGTTTTACGCCTTTTTCCACTTCGTGGGTTCGCTTATAATCAGGAAATCGAGCATAACAGACTTGACTGATAGGGAATTCCCTTGTTTTTATCTCGTGTTCAAAGGCTTTATCGTAAACTTCGAGGCATAGGAGATAACCATCTATCCAGTAGAGGCGGTTAACTCCGTAAGTCATGGCGCACCAAGCAATGTTGTTTACTGAACGTTTATCCACACTGAAAACTAAAATTTTCGTGGTTGGACGGATTTCTACATTCAAAGCTTTTACCTCTCAAAAGCTGTGTACAGAATCTTTTTTACTTTTTTCACGGTTTTTGGCCCAAGTCCATGCACGTTTTTCGCCCAGTTATCAACGTTTAACATCGCGTTCATTGGAGTTTGGTACGATTTAAGTATTGCTACAGCTTTCTCTCTCCCGATTTGAGGTAAACTTGCTACAAAGAATATTTGGGCATCAGCCAAGGTTTCAAACTTTTTAACCGGATGCACTACAACTCTTCTTTTCTCGACTAATTGTTCCTGTTTAGCGGCAGTATACAGGAAATCAACGGTTTCCTTATAAGATGTTGTGTGAACCATTGGGATTCCGTTTTTGGCTAGGGCAAACATGGCGCCCCAAACAGCTGAAGGTTGAATTCGGGTGAACTTGTAGATGATTGGTAGGTAGCCCTCAAGCAGAATTATAGGAGTGGGATAAATCTCCTTTAAAGTGAAAAGTTGTTCAAACAAATATCGTCTAGTGAGTGTATAAACGAAGTCCTTGACAGTTTTTCGTTCTACGGCACAAATGTCAGAAAGTACGTAATCGCCTTTTTGTAAAGCTCTGATTCGAACCTCAGCTCCAGTTTCCCTTAATCCCTTAACTATCTTTGGAGAAGCGCTTGCTTCTCGGCTGTCGACAACTATGACTGGTTGCTGTTCACCTCTTTTCCTATCATCAAGATATGGAATAAGCGTTTCAGTCCCTGACATCCCCTGGTCACAGCTTAAACTATTTAACTACTATACTATAAATTAATGCTTCAACAGTATAGTTTTCAACAGAAAATTGCAATAGTTGATAAAAAGGGGAAAAGGGCTGTCAGGGTCCTTTTTTGGTGATTTCTTTAACTACGCCAGCGGCGATTGTTGTACCCATGTCTCTTACGGCGAATCTTCCCAATTCAGGGAAAT
This sequence comes from Candidatus Bathyarchaeota archaeon JdFR-04, assembly GCA_002010925.1. Lineage (GTDB taxonomy): Archaea > Thermoproteota > Bathyarchaeia > Bathyarchaeales > UBA233 > UBA233. The sequence goes on along the minus strand of MTLR01000070.1, from coordinate 440 downwards.
CGCTGTATGTTTCTATGGCTATGGGGCGTAGAGGTTCCATTCTCACTAATGCACCGTCTCCAGTTTTTAAGAAAGACGGCTTTTCTTCGACCACTTGTCCACTTCTTAGATCGATTTTCTTGAGTAGTTCGGTGAACCTACAGGCGACTTGTCCAGTGTGGTAATGCAGAACTGGCGTGTATCCAGCGGCTATAGCTGTCGGGTGGTAGATAACAACTATTTGCCCAATGAATTCTTTAGCTACTGTTGGTGGATTGTCAACATGTCCGCAAACGTCTCCTCGGCGTATATCCTTCTTAGATACCCCTCTAACATTGAAGCCAACGTTGTCGCCCGGTTCAGCCTTGGAAATTCTAGCGTGGTGAGTTTCAATGGATTTTACCTCGCCTTTTACGCCGGGCGGCATAAATATGACCTGGTCGCCTTCTTTCAGCACACCC
>MTLR01000195.1 GCA_002010925.1 Candidatus Bathyarchaeota archaeon JdFR-04 | reverse complement strand
TCATCTATCCATTTATATAGCTCTCTCGAAGGTGAATTGGTGGTTTTTCCGACCTTAATTAAACTGAAATTGCCATTACTGGCTAGAAATGCTAATCCAGCGCCATATCCCCCTACAGGATGTCTTTCGTCTTCTTTCTTATCCTCTTCAAGAATCTCGAGCAAAGCTATAGCTTCGTTAACCTCTATGGGGCTTCTCAAAGCGAATCCAAATATGCCGCACATAAAAACCTATTTTACGTCAACCCTTTTATAATTCTCTCTTTCTTCTTTGTACTGGACGATGAAGAAATCGAGGTACGATGATCAGGCGGATGATTGGTTTTTCCGCAACTGAGTCCTAAAATAATTTAGGGGTAAAAGGGCTTTTTAAGAATAAATTTATCGGACCTTGGAAGAAAGGATTAGGGGATTGTTAGAACTCTTGGGTTCCGGTTATGTATGCCCAGACACTGACCAGCGCTACCGTTAGCAAGGCTCCAGCTATCCCTGAAAGCAGGGTTCGTGCCTGCAGGAATGTCGGAAGTATATTCAGTAAGGCGGGAATTACGTATTCGGCTGTAAGGTCCGCTATAACTCCTGCTACGAATCCGAACATAGCTATTATTATGAACACCTTTAATCTTTCAGACATTTGTTCTCACCTACTGCGTAGACCTATAATGCGTGGAGCTTTTTAGTCTAACTTACATAATTATGTCTATTTCCGAGAAAAAACGTAGCATTTCTTTTATTGTCAAGTTTAAAGCTCGAAAAATCCGCGAACAACACATTATTGCTACATATATACGTAGATGTTTTATGCGTATTAACAATGCATAAAATTCTCGTGCGCTTCCCTACTTGTGGAGGTATAAAGTTGTCTGAAAGATTCGCAAAAAAATGGGAAAGTAGCCCCTATCAACAGCCTTTCACCGCCAAAATCAAAGAAGCTGTGCGGCCGCCAGGACCATTAAAGCCGCGTTTAGATATGGCTATCCGACGATTAGAATTGCAGATTCAGAGATTAGACCAAGCAAGCGAGAGATTTAGCCAACGTGACCGCTCCATATTCGCTAGGATAGTGGACGCCTACACTAAGCATGACATGGCTAGGGCAAATGTATTCGCTAACGAGCTGGCTGAAATAAGAAAAATGGAAAAAATGATAATGCACGCTAGGCTTGCACTGGAACAGATAGTCCTTAGGCTCAGAACGGTTTCTGAACTGGGCGACATAGTCACCACTTTAGCTCCGGCTGTGAGTGTCCTAAGAAGCGTAAAGTCGGGAATGGCAAGTGTGTTCCCAGAAGCGGAAAGGGAGCTGGGGCAGATAGGAAACCTACTAAGCGGAATAATAATCGACGCTGGACAAAGTACTGGCTTAACATTGAACTTTGAAGCCGCCAACGAGGACGCCCAGAAGATTCTTAACGAAGCCGCCATGGTTGCGGAACAGAAAATTAAGGAAAAGTTTCCAGAACTACCTGCTGGAATTCCATCACAACCTATCGGCGAGAAAACTCAAACCCAAACTCAAACACCGTGAAAAGGAGGGATGAGCCAAATTGGAAAATGCTACAAACCCCAATCTTTTTCCTTCAATAGGTAAGGAAGTTAAGGATGAATACGACCGGGTAATTGGGAAGGTAGCCTATTTCGGCGTAAGTCCTAACGGTCAATTCAACGCTATTTTCATCCGCCAAAACGACGGGAGATTCGTTAAATACCCCTTAGATCATGTTAAGATAAACGAATACGATGTAACCCTCCTGTCCCCTGTTAGGGTTAGAGCCAACGCTCTCTGCAACGAAATTCCACTCATATGGCGAAAAGACCAAGCGTTAAAGGAATTAAGCGACAAAGGCAAAATCCCTCCGGACATGTATAAAGAGCTTCATGAAAGCTTCGAAGGAGTTTTGAACCAACTTAAGTCTGAAGCCCAGGCAACCATTGAAAAAATAGATGAACAAATAAACCGATGTACCAATGAGATCCAAGAACTGAACTATGCACTGGTAAACTTGGAGATTGAACATGAAATTGGGAAAATAGAGGAAAACGCTTACCAAACAGCTTTCAACATCATCCAAGAATGCCTGAAACGTGCTAACTCTGAGAAAAATGAACTAGAAGCCCTCAAGAACAAGCTCTCCAACATCATGTTAGGAGAAGAACCTAAACCACAGGAAACGGTTGAAGCAGCTGAAACGGTTACAGCCACTGCCGTCGTGGAGGAGGAATCTTCCCAAGAAGCCCCTGCTCCCCCGTCTTCACCAACCTTGCCTGAGCCGCCAGTAATAGTTTACGTGCAAAACCCCGAAGAAGGCGAAGGTTAACAAAGCTGCTTAACGCGTAGCGGGCGGAGGGAAGAAACATCAGGAACTTTCTGCGTCCTCACCCTCCACCACTACGGGAAACAATCTCAAAATCAATAAGAACCCTAAGAATTCAGCACCGAAAAATTCGTCAAGCAAGCTTTAGGCTTAAGGAACGCGACAAAAAGCTGTTCCGAACATGCGTCCACGCGTTAAAAAACAAACAACGAGAAAGGGCGGCAATTTGCGCCAATGAACTCGCTGAAGTAAGAAAACTGCTCACCTTCCTAAACAACGTTGAAATATCAATCGAACGTGTCATATTAAGGCTTGAAACCATCCATGAATTAAGCGACGTAATATTCGACCTAAAACCTGTTGTGCAAATCCTCCAGAGGATTTCACGAGAACTCTATGAAGTGCTTCCCGAAGTTTCTACAGCCCTAAGTAAGGTGAATGATACAATAGCCGAAACTCTCACTGTTACTAAAATGACAGCAGACGAGTCACTTATACCAGTTAACCTCAAAACTCCCGCTGGAGAAGAGATCCTCAAAGAAGTTTCAAACTTTCTCGAGGAACAAGTAGCTGAAAAGCTTCCCGAACCGCCCGCTTCGCTACCGACATCCGAAAAAGACGCCGTGCAGACCGGAGAAGTTAAACGCATGGTCGCCCTAGCAGCTGTTTGCTCCCAGTCGGTTGGACAACAAACCGAAATAACTGAAGGGGGAGAACTTTCCCAGAAATCCCTCTTTTCTTTCAAGGATTTAGAAGTCCAGAAAGTATCCTTAACCATTGAACACGCTCCGTTGGAAGATGTTGTGTTCGAATATGTTAAAAAACGTAAAGGTCAGATTGACCTTGTCAAATGTTCACATGAACTAAATATTCCATACGATGAGATTAAAAATGCCCTGAAAAGTTTAGGTGAGAAAGGGAAAATTCTGATCAAAAGGTGAAACGTCTATGAGCGCATCTCAAGAACTGGAGAAACTTGCAACTAATTACGCCTTGGAGGCTGTTCGCTTAGACAAACAAGGAGCTAAAGGAATGGCAATAACTATGTATCAGAAAGCCATAGAAAACCTCCTGAAACTTGTCCAGCTATATCCAGAATACAGCCTAAACAAGGTTTACATCCAACGTGCAATGGCATACCAAGAACGAATAAGAATATTGCAAAACGCTGGAATCACCCCTGTAGCACATGATGAAACCGAAACCCAACCTGAAACTGAAAAAACAGACTCCACGGAAACTGGTAAAACCACATCAGCTGGAAAGGCAAGCTATGATGAACTTATAGTCAAGGAGAAGCCTAACGTTAGATGGGAGGAAGTAGTAGGGCTTGAAGCAGCCAAAAAAGCGATAAAAGAAGCCATAGTCTACCCGGTTCAAAGACCGGACCTATTTCCCCTAGGATGGCCAAGAGGAATTCTCCTCTTTGGGCCCCCGGGGTGTGGAAAAACCCTGCTAGCAGCGGCCGTTGCCACAGAAATTGATGCTCTTTTCTTGTCGGTGGACGCTGCCTCCGTAATGTCTAAGTGGCTAGGCGAAGCGGAAAGGAATGTTGCTAAGCTTTTCCGCTCTGCTAGGAAGGCTGCTTCAAACGGGAAGCCAGCCATCGTATTCGTTGACGAACTGGATTCTTTGATGGGTAGACACTCTAGCGAGGTAGGAGGCGAAGTTCGAGTCCGAAATCAGTTTTTAAAGGAAATGGACGGCATCCTTGATAAAGGTAAAAAACTTCATGTTTATGTTATCGGTGCCACAAATAAACCTTGGGATTTAGACTGGCCTTTCATTAGACGTTTCCAGAAGCGTATTCTTGTCCCGCTTCCTGATCATCATGCCCGTTTACAAATGTTTAAGCTTTACACAAGCAACTTAAGTCTAGCTCCGGACGTTGACTTGCATGAGTTGGCTAGACTTTCAGAAGGCTTTTCTGGGAGCGACATACGTGACACCTGTCAATCAGCGCATTTGAAGGTTATTGGAGAGTTCTTCGAGTCGGGACAAGCAAAGAACAAATTGGCAAAGCCCCGTCCCTTGACCATGAGTGATTTCCGTCAGATTCTTGAGGAACGGAAACCCAGCGTGTCGCTGAATATGCTTGCCTCTTATAACCGTTGGTTCGAGGCTTTCAAAGCATTGTAAAGTGAGGGTGAAAGCTGGCTTTGAAGCGGAAAGGTTTTGGAGAAATACTCCCTTCTGGTTTTTCGGTTTATTGGATTCTCCTTTCTCCCTCTAAGCCGAATTCTCCAAACCCCGCAGTTTGAAGCCAGCTTAACCCCTTTACCTCTTTCTTAGCTTTCCTTCCTTATAATTATCTCAACACTTTCTTGACCTGAAATCTCAACCTTTTTCAGGGTAGAAACCATAGCTATAACTGTTCGGTGAATAATTTTTCTAACAAAGGGGTTTAAAGGCAGTTTTTGACCATCAATTTTAACTACAATTTTTTCCTTTTCCAATATGTTTTTCCACCAAATCTGCAAGTTTTCTTGGTTCTTTTGAAATGTTTATGTATGGTATTGAAGTTTTAATGTTTCCATTTTCTAGTTTTCCTGTGAAAGCAATTATTGGCCTGTAAGATTTAAGCGCGAAAGTAACTTCATCTACGGATTTAACTGCCACTATTTTAGGTATGTTTACGTTTCGCCCAACTAAACTGCGGAAACCTTCAAGGATCACCATAGAAGCTTTTTCTCCGCAACTTTCAATTAT
>MTLR01000053.1 GCA_002010925.1 Candidatus Bathyarchaeota archaeon JdFR-04 | reverse complement strand
GGTCTAGGTCGCTTGTTGGGTATTTAGTCCAGTCGTTCTCCCAGTCTAACTCAACCGTGACTGTTGTTGTGCCTGGCGGTAACTCGTATAGGCCGTAATCTATCCACTCGTCATGTTCGATTGTTCCGGAATCTGTGAAGTCAGGGGTGGGCAATGGTGCTGAGGTTACTGTAATCTTTATCTCACCTGATATTGGTCCCGAACTTGTCCAGTCGTTTTCAACGGTGATTTTGACATATCCAGATTCAATAGTATAACGGTAGTATTGCCAGTCGGACCATACGCCGGTAACAAGGCCGTCATAGGAGTAGCCTTCATCGGTTATTATGAACACTGCGTCTCCCCAGACGTTAGCCGTGTCGACCCAGTAGCTGTAGTGGGTTCTTTTCGCGGTGTGGATGTAGATTTCGAATGAGTTTCCGTCATATGGGTCTCTAACGTTGAGACGTACCCTGCTAATTTCGAGCTTTATGAGGTTGGTTTCATCGGTTACTTCGAAAATGTAGTCCTTTTTGTGTCCCGGTGGCAAATCTGTGATTGTATCGGTAAATTCTCCTTCGCCTATGATCGGAATATTTGTTATGTCCATAAGTCCATATTCGCTTGGTAAGGGCGGCGCAACATCTCCAAGAGATGGGTCTTCTAATAGAGAGTTCAACGCATTGTAAGCGTTTAGATATCCTGCGCCTTGGCCGTAGTTGTTGTAGCCTTCAAGCCAAACAGCCCCGGTCTTTAACGCTTGTTTGTAGTCCTCAGGAGAAGCTCCAAGCCCAGCAATTTCTGCATAAGTATCTAATAAGGCAACTGCGCCTGATACAGCTGGAGTAGCCATTGAGGTTCCAGAGGCAAATGCAAGGCCTTGAGGCCAATCTGCCCTGTGGTAAGCTGAGAGCACAAAGACTCCAGTAGCTGCCATATCCGGCTTTCCTCGCCCATCAGAGGTTGGCCCACGGCTACTGAAAGCGTGGATCTGCGGGGTATCACTCGTGAAAAGTTGGCGTCCAATACCTGGCAATCCATAGTAAAAGTCCCAGAATATCCTAGTGTTTACTGGATGAGCAGCAGCCGCTACGGTTATGGCTGTCTCAGCTGTTCCCGGACTAGCGATAGTCATGCGTGCCGGACCATCGTTGCCAGCTGCCGCTACAACAGTTATTCCAACAGAGGTTGCATAATCCACAGTTTGATCTTCTAGGTCTCTTCCGTCAAAGAGCGATGGACCTCCCAAGCTCATGCTTATTATGTCCACGTCGTAGCCCATTTCGAGTTTAAGGCTTATTGAGTATTCAATTGCAGCGATTATCCGGGATTCGGTAACTCCTGCTCCAGTGTGTGGAAAGACCTTTACGGCGTAAAGCTTTGCGAGGGGGGCCATTCCAAGTAGGGGTATTATGTGGTAGCCTGGATATCCTAGGCTTGAGGCTTCCGGTGGAGGCTCTGCATATTGTGAGATAGCAGTGTAGATTGGGTGGCTTGCATGTACAAGTATTGCGCCGTGTCCTGCTAAAATTCCGGCAACGTGGGTTCCATGCCAATGGTTGTCTGGTCTGCTCCATCCCTCGTATTCTGTGCCTACGTCAGGGCTCATGTCGATGCCGCCTATTACAGAGCCAACGATCATGAAGTGCTCAGCGTAGATTCCTGTGTCGATGACTACGGCGAGGCTGTTTTGGCCGAAATCTCCTGTCGCCCAAACGCCTACGGCATCCATGGCCACAGGGTTCCAGTAGGTCTGGGTTTCAAATAAGGAAAATGTTTGTTCTATCTGTTCCTCGGTTAGTGTTATTGTAAGCGTATCGTCTGATGGAACCTCTATGGCTTCTTCGTCAGCGATTACCTGATCTAACTCGTTACCTGACCAGATGTATGCGGATGGATATCTTGGTTGGTCTAAGTAGATTTGTTTAACATCGGTGTTAGACGCTATGGTGAGAATCTTGTCTGCGGGAATCTTTGCGGCGAGGCCGTTTACATATTTATACTGATAGGTAACCTCGCCTCCAGCTTCAACGATTTGGGAGATAACAGTTTCATAGTTATCTGTATAGGTTTCGATTATCACATTGACTGGTTCGTGCCCTGAAATAGATATATAATCGAATAGTGCAGGGGAAACCTTTGTAATGGGTGGTAAAAACTTACCAGTTGAGGTCGCTGGTATAAACATTGAAGAGCCAAGTATTAACAGTCCGACCAGTAGTAACGGGATAGCAAATCCATATTTGCCTAGAGTTCTATTAAATCGTAATATACCGAAAACTTCCATGCACTACTCTCCCTATGTTTTATACAGGTAATATTTGATGAGAGCATAGCTAATTTAAGTTTATGGAATTATCTTCTATTCCCAAACAGGGGTAGGTTAAGTTATTGACCTCATAATTTTATAGCAAGTCCAGATGATCCAATTCGATTAACCGCTTGAGTTATGACATATAAATAAAATATTTAATTTTAAGTGTAATGGAGGAGGCAATTAAGAGGAAAAATATGGATTGTGAAATAACAAATCTTTTATGACAACCCGGAAATTGTCGTTTGGGGCTAAAGATTGAAACGGCTATCTTTCGTGCTAATAGTGGTATGTGCTGTAGCGTTTTTCTCCGGGTTTTCACTTGAACAGAATTCTCTGCTTGTAAAGGCTGCAGGGAGTCCTGAAGCTAAGCCGATGCAATTTTACTTCCACTGGTTTGAAATTCCAGTGTATTTAGGAGGTAGAGACCAACATTTTGTTATGAACACTACTCAGTTTTTCCAATCCTACAATAATTCGATTTATAAAGCTGTTGGGTCACCGAAATTGGTTGTAGATTTTTATATGTATCCTCATCTGGCTGGGCCGGTTACATTTAGTGGAACTTGGCAAGTCTTCGTTTGGGTCAATGGTTCAGCATTGAAGCCTACTGAGTGGGATATTCGATTTTTTGAGGTAACCTCTGGGGGTAATGTTACGTGGGACTCCGGTGTAATTAGCCCTGTGGTTACTGGTGGTCCTGTCGGGTATTCGGGATATCTGTCTCCGCAGATTCTCTGTTATAATCTATCCACCCCTGAGCCTCTTACCCACACCTTCAGTGCAAATACAACGGTTGTAGTTGAAATCACAATTAACCCTGGTGCAGATATAGCGTGTGAGTTGTGGTATGACTCACCAACCTTCCCGAGCAAGGTTATATTTCCTTCTTTAGATTATGCAAAACCCTCCCTCATCAGAACCTATGATGTAAATGGCACTGAACGAAATATATTTGAAAAGTATTGGAACGAAAGCGAGAGAAAGGTGATTGTTCGAGCTAATATAACTGACCCGTTCGGCGGATACGACATATACTTGGTTAACATAACTATTTTTGACCCTTCTGGAAGCCCTGTGCTAAAAAATGTGAATATGACCAGAATCTCTGATGGAACATGGATATTTAGCTATTCGCACCTTTACGAGGCGAACTGGACTTATCCTGAAACTGTTTTGTCGGGCATGTACACTGTTAAGGTTTCGGTTGTGGATAATAACGGATATTATCACTCTCTTGTTTACGGCGTTTTTGATCCTTACATTGAACATGGCTATTACAGCTTTAGTATTGGAGTTAGCTACCAAGTCAACTTCACAACTATAGATACTCTCTCAAGACCGCTTGCAGGAGCTATCGTTAGAGTGACGAATTATGAAGTACTCGTAGCGGAGGGAATAACTGACAACTATGGCAATTTCTCAGTGCGCCTTGCTTCCGGGACATATAACGTCACCGCGTATTGGCAAGGCACTTTAGTGAATACCACAATTAACTATGAGGTGACGTCACCTGTTAACCTAACCATTGTTTGCCTCGTATATGACGTAGAAGTTGAGGTCGTCGATAGTATTGGTTACCCATTAGAAAACGCTGAGGTGTTTATCACGTTTCCAAATGGAACAGTTACCCTTCTCCCCCTGTATACGGATATAGACGGTAGAATATCCCTTTTGCTAACACCGTATGGTATTTACAACTTCAGCGTGTACTGGCAAGGCACTATTGTGAACAAAACACAGGTAACACTTGATTTTAATGGGATCCTCACCATTCGTTGCCAAGTTTATACCGTTGTTGTATCATTGGTGGATTCGCTTAAAAAGCCGCTTACAAACGCTCTCATTGTGATTGAAGCGCCGAACGGCACATCTAACCTCGCGGTTTTCACAGATCTAAATGGTAATGTTACACTTTCAAGAATTTCGAATGGCACTTACGGGTTCACGGTTATCTGGCAACAAACCCCTATACTTAAGGTGAGTAAATATATAGATGCTAACACTCCAATAGTTATTGAGTGTCCGGTTTATCATCTCACGGTTAGCGTGATAGATTCTCTTGAAAAAGCTTTATCAGGCGCGGAGGTTATTGCGCAGTTTCCCACGGGAGCTAAGACCGTTTATATAGCTGATGATGTTGGACGCGTTAAGTTGTCCCAGATTATAGGTGGCTACTATAATTTCACCGTTATATGGAGGGGCAATCCTGTAAGCTCGACAAGCTCTGTATTTGTTGATGGTAACCTTCACTATACCATTCAATGCGCTGTCTATTATGTTACTGGCAGGGTTATGGACTCAGCCAACAGGCCTTTATCTAATGCTGAGGTCTTTGTACAATCTCCAAGCGGAACTAAAGTTGTCGAGTTAACTGATAGCCTTGGCCAATTTGAACTTATTCAGATCGCTGGTGGAACCTATGATTTCTCTGTGTTCTGGCATGGTGTTCTAGTAAATGAAACATCTGTATTTGTAGATGAAAATCTTCTAGCCTTCGATATTTTCACGTCAGTTTATGACTTAAGGGTGGAGGTTTTAGACGTAGGAAACAATGGTATCGCAGAAGCTAAGGTGGTTTTAGCAGGGCCTAAATTTACGCAAGTGGGAACTACTGACAAAAATGGTGTTGTCGAGTTCATTCAAGTTCCCAAGGGGTATTACAGGTTAAATGTTTCTTATGTGGGCCAGTACGCTTTTATGTCATGGTTAAAATCAGAAACAAAAACTATAAGCCTTGATGAGACTCAAACTA
>MTLR01000056.1 GCA_002010925.1 Candidatus Bathyarchaeota archaeon JdFR-04 | reverse complement strand
CCTTCGCCATAACAACTCCGTGTTTAAGAAGGGAAAAAGATGTGGAAGCCTTGTGGAGAGGAATAAAGGCGGGATGGGTTGACGTTTTGGCTTCTGACCATGCACCTCATTCCATAAGGGAGAAAAATGTAAGTTCTATTTGGGAGATCAAGCCAGGAATACCCGGAATCGAAACCTTGCTTCCCTTGATGCTTAATCAAGTCAACCGTGGACGCCTCACCCTCGGAGAACTAGTAAAGCTAACCTCAGAAAACCCGGCTAAGATTTTCCGACTGAATCTTCGAGGTCTGCTGAAAGAAGGATTCTACGCTGACCTAACGATCATAGATCTCAAAGCGGAACATTACATAGATGCTTCAAAATTCTATTCCAAGGCTAAGTACTCACCTTTCGATGGATGGAAAATCCATGGAAAACCTGTAAAAACCTTCGTTAATGGCGAACTTGTCATAGAAGACGGTGAAATAATGACTGACTCAGCTACGGGAAAACTTGTTCGAAGGGAGATCCATTGAAGTTTATAACCGACGGAATGTTAGGAAAGATAACCCGTTGGCTTCGAATGCTAGGGCACAATGTCAAATATTCAAATAAACTTGACGATGCAAAACTCATCGAAATAGCTAGAAAAGAAAATCGCATTCTCTTAACAAGAGACCTAGCTTTATATCAGCAGGCCATAGCTAAAGGAGCCAAGGCCCTTTACCTTGAAGAAACGGATGAGGCGGAAAAACTGGCTAAACTTGCCCAGAAATTTGGCCTCAAACTAGAAATTGATATGGCCCTTTCTCGGTGCCCAAAATGTAATACCCGGGTAATTTCTATAAAAAAGGAGGAAATAGCGGGAAAAGTGAAGGAAACTACTTATCGATGCTACAGCGAATTCTGGAAATGTCCTAAATGTGAACAAATATATTGGCAAGGCGCCCATTGGAAGAGAATAAGAGAAACATTAAAAAACGCTCAGAACTTAACTCGAAAAATGCTTATCCAGAACATAAAGAAATAGAACAATGAATGTAGAATGTAACGTTACCCAAGTTGAAGGAAAAATAACAAGAGAACTCGACCTAGAAGAAGTGTTATCCCTCACAATAGCCCTATATGCAGAAAAATTTCCAGAATTTTTCATTCCATTTCTCGTGGCTGGAATTTTTTCTGGAATAATATTTGAAATGACGAGTTATTCACCCATTCCTTATTACTTTAGCATGGTCCTTGGACGACTTTGGATTTTCGACTTAAACGTTATAAAGATTCTTGTGAACGTTTGCATATGGACAATCTTCACCATTGTTCAAGGTTTTTGTGTTAAGTTTGCAGCAGAAACTATAAAGCTAGACGGAAAAGCCAAAGTTACCCAGGCCTTGAACTTCACCATACGTAAGCTTCCAACATTATCTGCTGCCGGGATAATCATCGGATTAATAATTTCCGCTGGGCTACTTGTGATTTTAATTCCGGGACTAATATTCGCTATACTTTTAGCTTTAGCAGTCCCAGTGATAATTAGTGAAGAAACTGGAATCATTTACAGTTTACGGAGAAGTTTAACCTTAGTTTCTAACGGTTTGTTCAAAACTTTTCTTATTCTCTTAACAATGAACATTGTAATCCTTTTCTTCAGCTTAATGGGTGAAGCAATAGGTCTAGCCCTTGAAACAAACAGGTATTTAACGCACATGCTGTTCTCCTCATTTGTTCAACCCCTTTTACCTATAGCTCTGACCCTTCACTACTATTCAATGCGTGCAAAGGAGAGTCACTAAATCCTAACTTATTAAGGTCCCTATTCTTTTACCCTTAACAGCCAATAGTACATTATTTGGATTAAACCCATCCACAATTACAACTTTCACGTGGCTTCTCTTGAGGATCTTCACAGCTTCAGGATCGAGAATTTGGTGAATTCCGGCTTCATGCTTGTCTAACTCGAAAATTCTTGTTAAATCCTCGAAGCTTAAGTTGTCAAGCTTGACTGCATCCTTATGCTTTCGTGGATCTTTATCGTATACTCCCTCCTGATCTGTGGCTTTCACAAGCATGTCAGCGCCAATTTTTTCTGCCACTAGGGCTGCAACAGTATCTGTGGTTATTCCAGGCTTTAATCCGCCCATTATAACGATTTTTCCATCTTTTAAAGATCGAGTTGCCTGCACTGTAGTTGTTGGAATATTTTGACAGCTCAGCGCCCTGAGCTTTTTAACGAAAAGTTGAGCAAAAAGTCGTGAAACAGTAATCGCTACTTCATCTTGATCTCTCTCTTTTAGCCCTAGTTTTTTTGCTATAGTTATGAATTTCCTTGCTAAGCTCCCGCCGCCGATCACTACAACAATCTCATGCCCTTGGCGTTTCAGCTTCCTTAACAGTTCTACATACTCCAGAATTAATTTTGGATTTATTGGAGAGGCAACAACTGAGCCACCTATTCTGAGAACAAGTTTCACAAGATCAGCCTTCTATCCATTAATTATAGTATAACTTTAAATAAAAAAGAAAGTCAGATAAATGTATTTAAGCCCGACTGGCCCCGTTTAGCGGGAAACTTAACCTTTATCTCTTCAGTGAAACTTATACGCATTCCATCGATAGCAGCGATTGTCGGAACCTCTGTCTCCCTTTCGATGATCTTGGCCTCTTTGGATGGTCCCTCAAAAATCATTCGCATTCCCAAATGGGTTATAATGGCCTGTTCAGGCATAGTCTCCTTAAGTATCTTTATAGCGTCTTCAGTAGTCATGTGCCCCTTCCAAGGTTTTCTAGAAGGACGCATTACGCAGAGTAGAAGAAGCCTTACTCCAGCGTAATATTTGCCTATTCCATCAAAGTATTCAGTATCGCTTGTGTAAGCTATATCTCCAAACTCAGAAGTTTCAAACCGGAAGCCTACAGTGTCGGGATCAGTATGTTTCGCCTCAGTAGTCGTAACTCTCAAATCTTTGACTCTAAACTTCATTTCATTTTCCAGACTTATTGTTTCCTTTGGCATAGACTGATGATAATGAGAAATAGTGCGCTGACAGCTTTCATTACCACTAAGGACCCCTTTTGAAGCCGCCAATAAACCACGTTTTCGTGTCATCCCCTGAGTCATTGCCTCCACTAAAACCTCAGCATCTGTATAATGATCGGGATGACAATGAGAAACAAGAACAGCGTTAATTTTCTGAGGGCTTAATCCTTCCATTATTGAATATACCAATGCCCCTGGTCCAGGATCTAAATGAATGTTCACCTCTTTGCCTAGAATACGAATTCCTCCTGTGCGCCGTTTTTGAGTTATCATAGCAAATCTTCCGCCACCCGTGCCCAAGAATATTATTTCTAACCCTTGAGACATTGCTACGCCCACACTTCTCTACAATAACAATGTTCGAGCATTAATAAATTTCATAGGTTGAATAAAATCGCTGGAAAAGGATAATGCATCAAAGTATAGCATTACAGTTTTTACACATAAAAGCTGCAACTAATTTTTGTCATCCTCAAAAATAACCCGTAGCTCTCAACATCAAGAGGAAAGTTTTTAAATACCTATAAACAAGCCAACTATCTAAACAAGTAAGTGTTTAAAAGGTCGTGAAAAAATTAAATTTTGAACGCGAATTAGTAATTTCCATCCTAAAGTTTACGAAAAAACAACCTGTTTCTAGACAATTATTACAAAAACATACAAAAATTTCAGATATTTTAATTGAAAAATTGCTTGGAAAATATGAAAAAGTTGGCCTTATTTATCAAGGGAGCGATTTTGTGGAAGCTAAAAGGGCACAGCGGATAGCCTTAGCGATCCATGCGCTAAAGCTTGGAGCAGATCTAGAAAATGTTTGCCGTTTACTTGACTGGGACGAGTTTGAACAAGTAATTTTTTTAGCTTTAAAAGTAAACAGATACAAAGTTAAGAAGAATTTTAGGTTCAAATGGAATAATCGAAAATGGGAAATTGACGTATTGGGTTTGAAGAAACCATTGATTATTTGCGTGGACTGTAAACAATGGCGCCATGGATAGCGAAGGGCTGCAATCATCAAAGCCGTGGAAGCTCAAATTGAAAGAGCTAAGGCCGTTACTGAATCCTTAGAATTGCATACTAGGTATATGCCTCAAGTATCTGAATGGCAAAGAATTCTAATCGTTCCCATAGTCATTACGCTAGTTCCAGCACCTTTTAAATTCTACAAGAGTGTTCCCATAGTTCCGGTGCTGAAGCTTCAGCATTTCCTCAATGAGTTGCCAGCACATATATATGAGATAAAAACCTTTCAAGGGAAGTTCAAGAACAAACGGCTTAACCTATAATCTCAACAAAACTTCCAAGAGCTTGCCCTGGAACTCCCTTACGGAAACGTGCCCTAACCAACCCTCTGTTCCCGTGAGTAGAAACAATTTTCCCAATAACTTTTTTCCGTCCAGTTTTCCATGCTATTTTCCTGCCTATAAGTCTAGACGCTTCCGCTGAAGACCTAACCCCAGAAAACTCAATGATGCATTCTTTGGGTTTCTGACTCTTTGGACCTACACGATAATTTACGATTATCCCTCTAAGTGTTTCAGTCATGAAACGCACAACCTGCACAGATTTTTCACGTAAATTTTCCGTTAATAAGGAGAAATTTAAATTTGTCGTTAAGAGTCTCATCCTGTTTTTAGTTTGAAGTTTCCTCTATCACGCTTTATTATCCTAGCTTTTTCTGGAAGCTTTCCCTTCTCCCATGTTGACCACGGGATTTCGCGGAAAATCCATTTTTTTCCAAGGTGAGCAGCTAGAACTGAATGTTTATATTGTTTTGGGATAGGTACAAGCTCATCCAGAAACCGGAAGAGTTTTTCTATTTGGCTTTTCGGAAAATAAGCATAGTAGTTTGCGTTTTTCACCTCGAATGCGTAAACATGTAATTCACGTCTGGCAATGACGTCAGGTAACGGATTAGTGCTGGGATTACTTACTGGAACTCGAACAGCTTTGTAGCCATGTTTTTGTAAAAGCTTAACCAGAACGGATTCGCTGTAAAACCCTCTACGTCGCCATCTCCGAATGCTATCTCCATTA
>MTLR01000170.1 GCA_002010925.1 Candidatus Bathyarchaeota archaeon JdFR-04 | reverse complement strand
CATCGAAGGTTTCGGAAACATTTCCTTCGTTTTTTACTATTACGGTTATGTTCACTATCCATCCGGGGTAGGCTGCATTCACATCTGGGTAGACGTCTACTATGGCTACGTCGCGTATGATTCTTAGAATTTCTATGGTACCGTCCTCGTAGTAGTTGTCTGCAATATTGAGTTCGTATGGTACTGGGGAAGCCTCAGCACTGAGCAGGTATATTCCCTCCTCAACATCTGTGGTATTCCAAACGAAAGTTAGTTCTGCTTCTTCGTTTGGAGGCAGGTCGGTAACTGTTATTGTTCCAATGATGTTGCCGTCATAGTAGGCTGTTACGTCAAAGGTTTCGGAGGCGTTTCCTAGGTTTTTAGCGGTTACCGTGATGTTTACTATCCATCCGATGTAGGCCCAAGTGTGGGATGAAGTCACGTTTGTTATTGCTACATCGTGGATTATGGTTTGAACATAACCGTCTGTGGCTTCATGAAGAATGGGTTGTCCATCTGGGTCGGTGATACTTGTATCGTATAGGTCTAGAACGCTCGAGCCTACGTTGTCAACCATGAAGGTTAATGTTACAAGTGTGACTGGGGTGTAGGTTGTTATTGGGATTGCTGGTGAGTAGTAGTCCACCTTTATCCATATTAGGCCAGCGGAATCGTCCATTTGCAGGGAAGTTGTAAAGTGGGTTTCATTGAAGATTGGGTGGATATATATTCCTATGCAGGTTAGCATTTCAGTGTTATAGGCTAGTTTAAACTCATAACCGTACATGTTCTCCACATCATCGACTACAACGTCCACGGTGAAGGTTGCTCCTGGAAGGAGTTCTGAACTGATGAACTCCGAGGGGTCTATGTATAACTCCGAGAATGCTATGTTGCTGAAAAAGCCGTCAGCCGTTGTGTGGGTTAGTGGATTTAGATTCATGTCCCATAGCATGGTGTCGTATAATGTTAGGTCTGTGGCTCCTGTATCTTCAACATGAAATGTAATGATAGCTAAGGTTCCGTTCCCGCTTTTTGAGAAGTTTAGAAGTTCTGCGTAAAAGTGAATGTAGCCTTCTGTGTTGTCTATGGTTACTTGAGGGGCAACTGATTCTGGGAAGAAATCGCCGAGCACAGCGCTTTCCACATTCAAAACATTTGGATCGAATCCTAGTTTGAACTCGAATCCATAAACATCTTCAGCGTCAAGGATGGAAACGTTAATCTCAAAGCTGCTTGATGGAACAAGTGTTGGGTCGATTTTTTCTTCAGGAAATACGTAAATGTGGGCTGGCGGAGGCCCCGTGGGACCAGTGTATTCGTAGTATCCATTTGTTTTTATAGTTGGAATCGGGTTTACATTGCTGTCTAATGCATATGTGTCTGTGTTGTCGATGTTTAGGGTGGATGATACTGTTCCGGTTGATGGGGTGTAGATTATTTCTAGTTCTATTATTGCTAGGATGCCGTCGCCTGTGAAGGGGTCGCCGGTTAGTAGGCTGTCGCCGACGAGGACGCTTTCGGTTATGCCGTCACCGTCGTTGTCGTAGTAGGCTGGCGCTGGCCGGATGGTTGTCTGCTCAGCGAAGACATAGTTTGGATCCCACGTGGGAAGCCAAGCTTTAGTTATGTTGAGTAAACTGTCGTCGATGTCCATTTTTACTTGCCAAGCGAACATATCAGAAACACTGTATATCCACACTGTGGCATTAAAGCGTGTACCTACTGAGCCATTATCTGCGGTATATATGAAGTTTCCGTCTCCAGTCAACGGATTAATTACTGCTATCTCGGTTCCAGATTCACCATATGATTCTGATGGACGGATGCTCAGTGATGTTGACATTAGTAAAGCTATTAGTAANAGGCAAAATGCTGTGATTTTTTTAGGCATAACTCCTCTTCTCCTCTTATGAATGAATACTATTTCCTTACGGATTTAAGGGTTCTGGAAAGAACTTCTATTTACTAATTAGGGCTTAAATGTTAGTTTTCGCTTGATCCGAAGAGGCTTGCCACGTATGCAATGTCTTGTATATCCACTTTTTGGTTGGTTATTACGTCGGCGTCTGGGTTCCAGTTATCGTCTTCTGGGGTGGCTCCGTAAATCATGGCTACTTGAGCCACATCCGCTATGTCGATTGACAGGTTAGCGTCTAAGTCTCCTGGCATAACTATTTGGCCATCTAAGGTTTTTGTTCCTTTGAATAAAGCGCCAGCACAGAGTATTATTAGCTTCTCTCGGGAAGTTATTACATTGTCGATGAAATATGCAGGAAAGTCCGCCATTATGTCATAGAGAGAATTGTTTATGAAGTTATTGTTGGATATGGTGATTTGGGTTATATGGGATTCTGATCCGTACCATTTTGATATTCCGATATATCCGTTTAGTATGTTATTGTTAATGATGGTAATGTTAATCGTTCCCTCATCCCCTATTTGGGTGCCTAGATATATGCCATAGCTGGTGAAGTTTTCTATTAAGTTACCTTCGATTCTTATGTTTGAAATGCAGCGAGTTGCGATGCCATGTTCTGTGTTTATGATTGTGTTGTTGGCGATGATGCCATCGCTGACGAAGGCTATGCCTATTTTCCCGTTAATAAGCCCATTTATTATTGTGTTATTGGTTATTACAAAATTTTTGATTAGTCTCTCGTTAGGTAATCCGAAAAGGAATAGTGGGACTCTGTTGGTGTTTTTGAATTGGTTATGGGTTATGAGGAAGTTTTCGCATGTGTCATAGTTTATTGTGATTTTGAGGGCGCTTTCTTCAAAGTTGAGGAAGCTGTTGTAGGATATGGCAAAGAATTCGCTGTCTATTATTCGAATTCCATAGGCTTCTGGAACGGCTTTGCTGTTGAAAGTTATGTTGAAAACGGCAAACTCAGACTTGTTTTCGAAGGTTATGAAAGGAGCTGTTTTATTCTCTGGACGTTCCAGAATAGTGCCGTTATAGCCTTGGATTACGGTGCGGGATTTGGCTATTAAACCGCAAGCCGTCCAAACTCCTGGTGGGATAATGACGATTGCTCCCTCTGGGGGGACATCGTTTAAAGCTGCTTGTAAACGTTCAGTGTCGTTTCCCCCTGGATAATCGCTTGCGTTGATTATGGTTTTGTAGTTGAAGTCCAGACTTGAACTTGTCAATTCGGACTTCGTTTCAACAATATAGGAAGTTCTTGGAAGGGTTATTCTGACCTCATATAATAGAGAGAGTAGAAGTAAAGTTAACGCTAGCGTAGTTGTTAATTTCTTTCTTATCATTCTGGTTTCCTATATAATTAGATTTCATGGGAATATTTCTTGGTTATGGAACTAACTTCTTGAACTTTAATCCTTGCTTACGAGGGAATAGAACAAAGTATCAGAAAGTTCATATTCTTTAATGCCCCTCTGTTTTAGTGGGAGAAAGGATGTTAGAGATTTTAAAAATTGCTCTGTTAGAATGGCTGATTGTAACAGTGATGTTCGGGTTTGTCAATGTTGCTGCTATGGGCGAGGGAGAAGCTGTCATATTCATCGAGCCGGAAAGCATTGTTGGAACTGATTATAAACCAAGCACAAATATAACCTTCTACGTGAATGTCGCAAACGTAACTGACCTACTATCCTTGGCATTCAACATAACCTACGCATATGACATTCTTAGTTTCCAAGAATTCAACTTGGAGTACTATAAAAACCTTGGAAATCTCAAGGTTGGACAAGGCCCAGGCTATTTATGGTTTAATCTTTCATATAATACTGCGATAATCACCGACGTGCCATTAACATTGGTCAACGTCACCCTTATAGTTCAGGATAGGGGTGAAACCCTTATAGATCTTCATGGTACATCCCTTCTAAGCAGTGATGGAACCCCTATTCTTCATACTGCGGTAGATGGGTATTTTAGCAACTTTAACCCCTACGACATTAACCAAGATGGCATAGTAGACATATGGGATATAGCAATAGTTGCGATGGCTTTTGGAAGCTATCCGGGCCACGAAAGATGGAACCCAGACGCCGACGTGAACGATGATGGGTACGTTGACATCATTGATATGACATTAGTAGCTCAACATTTTGGGGAATATTAACCTCCCCCATTTCTTTCAGAAGAAGCTTCGCTGGAAATAAATCTATGTTTATCTATTTAGAAAAAATGTGTTGCTTGAAGGTGGCTACATAGCTATTTCCTATCTATGAGAAAGGGGGCTTCTGTTTTCTTGAGGGAGATTTGTGAGGAAAGTTAGTATACTTCGCCGAAGTGTTTTGCAACTGTGGCTACATCGTAAATGTCGATTATTCCATCTTCGTTCATGTCTGCGATTGGGTCATAGTCTGGATCTCCTTCACGGGAGCCGAAACGTTTTGCCACGTATGCTACGTCATAAATGTCGACTTTGCCGTCTTGATTTATGTCCCAACGCGGATAGGTCATGTTTATGACTTCCACTATGTAGCTTATGCTGTCCTGCTGGTTTTCGCTGTCGGTAACTGTTAGAGTTACTGTGTAGTTATTGGGGTTGGTGTAGATATGGGATATGGTTGGCTCAGTTGTTGTTGTTATGTTTCCGTCGCCGAAGTTCCATGTGTAGTTGACTATGGGGGCTTCTTGGGCTTTTGATATGCTCCATCCCGAGATGGAGTTTGAAGCGTCGAAGATCATGGTTCGATTTAGCAGTCCAGTGTAGGGGGTCCAAGTGAAGTTGGCTACTGGATAGGGTGGTTTAACTGTGATGGTTTTCTGGGTTGTGCTCCAGTATCCTTCCGTGTCGGTTACGTTGAGTGTTACAATGAAGGTTTCCCAGCTAAAATATTCGTGGGTGGCAGTGGGGTCTGGTGGGTTAGTTTTGTTTCCTTCCTTTACAACAGGCGGCGAGCCGTCGCCGAAGTCCCATTCGTAACGGATTATTACGTCGTCATAGCCCTCTGCAGAGGAGAAGGACGCGTCAAAAAGCACTGTTTCGTTAGGGTAGGGGTTTAATGGTGAATAGGTAAACGCGGCTTGAGGGGGTGAGGAAGTATCCAGTACTTCAAAGGTGGTTGTGTTTAGGGCCCTATCTATAGGGCTATATCGGGCTACGGCGTAAACTTGGTATGTGCCTGGGTAGGGTTCTGGTGAGAGTTTCATGGATGCGCCGTAAACTCCTGCGGGGTAGGATGTACTATTGCTTAGCGATATACCTCCGTAGAACATTCCCTGTTCAGATCGGCTTAGGT
>MTLR01000102.1 GCA_002010925.1 Candidatus Bathyarchaeota archaeon JdFR-04 | reverse complement strand
GCAATAACGAAATTCTTCGAAGCAAGCTTTGTGCCAGTGTTATACGGAGATGCAGTAATGGATTTGGTAAAGGGATTCTCAATCCTCTCCGGAGATCAACTTGTTTCAAACCTCGCGTTAAGGTTCGAAGCCAGACGGATAATCATGGGCGTCGATGTTGACGGTTTATACACAGCAGATCCAAAGGAGGAAACAGGCGCAAATCTAATTCCGGAGCTAACACTGGAGGAACTCAAAGAATTAGAAAAAAGCCTCAGGAAATCTCAAACAGTTGATGTTACTGGTGGAATGCTTGGGAAAGTCAGGGAGCTAATTCCTGTCGTTGAAAAAGGAATCTCTGTTTCTATAGTGAATGCTACTAAACCTAATCGCATTTATAAAGCCTTAAAAAACAAGAAGGCGCTAGGCACATACATCCAGAAAGGGTGAAAACTATTGAGTGAAATTGCGAAAAGAAAAAATGAGCATATAAGAATATGCTTGGAAAAAAACGTTATGGCCAGAAAAGTCACCACTGGTTTTGAAGACATAAAGTTCGTGCATAGAGCTCTTCCCGAAATCGAAAAGAAAGAAATAGATACCTCCACGATGGTATTCAATTATAAGTTTACTGCGCCGCTAATTGTAGGCGCCTTGACCGGTGGAACCGCTGAAGCGGAGGAAATAAACGCCAACATAGCCGAAGCCGTGGAAGAATTAGGGCTAGGTATGGGTGTCGGAAGCCAAAGAATAGCCCTAGAAAATCGGAAACTATCAAAAACTTTTGCCGTAGCCCGCGAAAAAGCGCCCACGGCATTTTTACTGGCTAACCTAGGCGCCCCCCAACTTGTAAAGGGCTATGGAGTAAAGGAAGCAAGGAAAGCCGTGGAAATGATATGCGCTAACGCGCTGGTCATCCATCTAAATCCGCTACAAGAAACAATTCAACCCGAAGGAGAACCCAATTACCGGGGAGTTATTGAAAAAATAAGAGAAATTGCTCAAAACCTTGAAGTACCGGTGATAGTAAAGGAAACAGGCGCAGGAATCGCCAAAGAAGAAGCAAAGAAGCTTGAAGCAGTTGGCGTGAAGGGAATAGATGTTAGCGGTGTCGGCGGAACGAGCTTTGCAGCCGTTGAATATTATCGAGCTGAACAAACTAAAAACAAGTTTCAGCAGAAACTTGGGGAAAATTTCTGGGATTGGGGAATCCCAACGGCGGCTACGATAGTTGAAGTTTCTAAAACTGTGCAAATTCCCGTAATAGCTTCAGGGGGCATACGAAATGGCATCCACATAGCTAAAGCCCTAGCTCTAGGCGCCAGCTTAACAAGTATTTCTACACCTATATTGCACTCAGCAGTTGAAGGAGTAGAAAAAGTGAAGGAAACCTTAAGCTTCTTTATAAAAGAGTTGAAAAACACTATGTTTCTGGTTGGAGCTTCCTCTATAGAAGAGTTAAGAACCGTTCCAGTTCTAGTCATGGGAAAAACTGGAGAATGGTTAAGGTTAAGAGGGTTTAACGTAGAAGCTTATGCAAGACGTTAAAGCGCCTCATATGGAAGATGAAAGTATGGATGTGGAAAGTTTCCTTAGGAAAAATGTAGCGAAAATAGATAAGGCTATAGAGAAATATATCCCACGAAAGTTTGAGGAAAACTCGCTTCTTTTTAAAATCCTCCAACCCCGTTACGCGCATAATATCGATGCCCTAAACAAGGCCTTAGCAGAGCCTTTTTGGGAGTTTCTCGATCGTGGAGGAAAACGTTGGAGACCTGCACTTTTCCTTTTAATATGTGAAGCTCTAGGAAAAAACCCACAGGAATATTTAGAATTCGCTATAATCCCCGAGGTTATCCATAACGGAACTATAATAATCGATGACATCGAAGACCGTTCCCAATATCGAAGGGGAAAACCATGTACCTACAAGATCTATGGATTAGACGTAGCCATAAACCTAGGGAACGCTATCTATTATTTACCGCTTCTTCCACTAATAGAGAACAGAAACCGGATCCCAATCCAAAAACTAAAAAAAATCTATGAGATCTACGTGGAAGAAATGATTAAGCTGAGCTTAGGGCAAGCTATGGACATAGCGTGGCATAAAGGCTTAGCTGATGCTAATCAATTAAGTGAAGAAGCCTACATGCAAATGTGTGCCTATAAAACTGGAACACTAGCGAGAATGGCGGCGAAAATCGCCGCAGTGTTAGCTGACGCAAAGGAAGAACTTGTGGAAAAGCTTGGCAGATTTGCCGAGTCCATAGGTGTTGCCTTTCAAATTCAAGACGATCTCCTCGATGTTATAAGTCAAGAATTCGCTGAAAAAAAAGGTGGTCGAGGGCAGGACATAACTGAAGGGAAACGAAGCCTCATGGTAATTTACACCTTAAAAAAGGCTTTAAAACAAGACAGAGAAAGATTAATTGAAATACTTAATATGCATACTTCAAATGAAAAACTCAAGGAAGAAGCTATAGGAATTATGGCGAAATACGGTGCAATCAACTATGCAAGAGACTACGCGAAGAAAATCGTTGAGCAAAGCTGGAAAGAGATAGATCCTCTTCTGTCATCATCAAGAGCAAAGGAAAAATTAAGAGACTTCGCCAACTATCTCATCCAGAGAAAAATCTAGAGGGGAACAGTGTATTCCCTTGAAAGACATGGAAATAAGAAGGCTAGTCCGTAAATTTGCCCTTCTGAACGCAGTCCAACATAAGGGAAGAGCCCGTGAATCATCCGTAATAGGAAAACTTCTCGCCGAGAAGCCGCAACTTAAAACAGAGATAAAACAGGTAGCCCAACTTGTAAAAGAGATAGTGCAAGAAGTTAACAGCTTAAGCTTAACAGAACAGCGAAGGGTAATAGAGGAGAATTGGCCAGAGCTTTTGGCCAAAAAGAAAGTTGGAGAAGAGAAAAAGCTTCCGCCACTGCCAAATGCTGATAGGTATTCTAGGATAGTTACCCGATTCTCACCTAATCCTGACTGTGTTCTACATTTAGGCTCAGCTAGGGCCATAATCTTATGCCATGAATATGCCAAAATGTATAAGGGAAAGTTCCTTCTACGCTTTGAAGATACAGACCCGAGACTGAAAAGAACAGCTTTAGAATTTTATGATAAAATAAGGGATGACCTTGAATGGTTAGGATGTAAACCCGACGAGGAGTATATCCAAAGCGACCGGATACTTATATATTACGAGTATGCCAGAAAACTGCTACAAGATGGAAATGCCTACATCTGCACATGTAATCGACAAGAATTTCGCCGGAGAATATTAGCAAAACAGCCATGTCCCTGTCGAGGGTCACCACCGGAAACGCAACTCGAAAGGTGGGATAAAATGCTTAACGGCGCTTACTCTGAGGGAGAAGCTGTAGTCCGTATAAAAACCGACATAACCCACCCAAACCCTGCGATCAGGGACTGGCCAGCCCTACGAATAATAGACACTGATAGGTATCCGCATCCAAGGGTTGGAAACAAATACCGCGTTTGGCCGCTCTACAATTTTGCTTGTGGAATCGACGATCATTTGATGGAAGTAACTCACATAATCCGAGGGAAAGAGCACTTAACTAATCAGCGCCGCCAAGAATACATGTATAAGCATTTCGGCTGGGAATACCCAGAAGCTATCCATTATGGCAGACTAAAGATTACAGGCGCGTTCCTTAGCAAATCGAAGATAATCCAAGGAATTCGTGATGGAACATTCAAGAGTTGGGATGACCCCCGACTTGCAACTTTCCTAGCTTTAAGAAGAAGAGGAATAACGCCTGAAGCCATCCGGCAATTGATAATTGACGTGGGCCCAAAAACCGTGGATGTAGTATTAAGTTGGGAGAATCTTTACGCTTACAATCGAAAAGTTCTGGATCCGAAAGCTGACCGCTACTTTTTTGTTGAAAGCCCGGTTCAACTAACAGTAAAGAATGTTCCAAAGATTTTCCATGTTAAGCTTTACTTACATCCCGAACATCCGGAAAGAGGGAGCCGAGAATATCGAATAGAACCTAAGAACAAAACTAGAGAGGTACAATTTTGGGTTTCCAGAACAGACTACGACAAGTTCAAGGAAGAGAAGTTAATTCGTTTAATGGGGCTTTTTAACATTGAAATAACGGAAGTTAATAGCTATGCGGTGGAAAGCCATTATCACAGCGAACCTTATCAGGAGGCAAAAAGGTTGAAGGCACCACTAATACACTGGATTCCAATCAACGCGGGAATGCCATGCGAGGTTGTTATGCCGGATGCTTCGACCAAAGAGGGAATAACTGAAAAGCTTTGCAAAAAATTAAGGCTTAATGCTATAATACAGTTCGAAAGATTTGGATTCGTAAGAATAGATAAAGTAAACGGGAAGCTCACAGTTTATTATGCTCATAGATAAAAGGCGAAAAACATGCGAAAACAGGACAAAATCATAGTGTGGCCAGTTTACTTTGATTCTACAAGGACAAGAAACGAGGGAAGAAGACTCCCAAAGAAATTCTGCGTGCCCTCACCGAAAATCGGTGAGCTAAAGGAAGCTGTGAGACGCATAAAGCTCCAACATGATGTAGTTTTAGATGTAGCTCACCCTAAAATGCCATGGATAAGAAGCGGCATGTTATTAGTCGTTAAAAAACGGTCTAAAAATGCTCTTCTCCAGAGGATTGCTACTGAACTCTTAAAAGTTCGAAATGAAGCACAGCTGGAAAAACGTAAAAAATCGAAAAAACAATAGAATTTATTCTTTTTCGACTAAGATAGCGTTTATTACCCCGTTTTGCCCGGGACGTGACGTGACCCGAGCTAAACCCATTGAGGTCTCGATTACAGCGCCCTTAGTTATTACTCCCCTTCGGTCGTAATCCACATTTGCCGGATTTTTTACAACGCGGATAATTTCAGCTTTTTGAGTTTTACCAGTGGCAGGGTCGGTAACGCAAGCGTATTTGTCACTTAAGACTCGAACTTTGATATTGCCTCCCCGTCTACGACTTATTTTCCTCGCTGGTTCACCCAGCATCGTTTCTGTTGGGAAGGACCCTCTTTCAAAGCGACGCTTCTTCCGATATGAGCGTCTTTTCCCACCCGTTGGCTTACGCTTATGCTGGTCTCCATGCCAAACAGACATTTTATTCTCCCATTTATCGAACGGATGTTTAATATGAGAAAACTGCTTCTAATATAAACCTTATTGATGGATCGATTGGCTGAAGACTCTTTTCAATTGCCTCTT
>MTLR01000126.1 GCA_002010925.1 Candidatus Bathyarchaeota archaeon JdFR-04 | reverse complement strand
ATCTGTAACTTTATAGCCCTCTCGTTTATCAATCTCTTCTACAAATTCTTCCCATTCTTCTTCACGATCAGACCAGTCAGTCGATGTAAACAGGTTAAAGAATCCACTCATAGGAGTTACTCCACCTGACATTAGTTTATTTCCTTCAATTGTTGTTTCATCTACGAGGCTACCATAACCGTAAAAGCCGGGATAAAATCCTGCTGCCCCCATCACGATTAAATCGATTTTTATATCATAGCCGTCCGTATCTTCCTCAACATCCTTTATTTTACAAATTACCTCATAGGTCTGAGATGAAGATGTGGTTCCCTCATCAGTTTTTATAGTTGTAGACATTTCTATAACGAACCGATACTCCTCTCCCTTTTCATATCCATATTTTTTCAAGGCGTTAGCGGGCATGATTTGTGGGGAAATCACAATCGTTGTCAAGGACAGAACTATTAGAACAAAGAACCAACAATGCTTTCTAAAGTATTTTGCACATTTCTTCATTTCTATCACCTTATTTATAACTTCAATTCTTCTTTTGTATTTAAAAGTCTTATCTATTGAAGATCTTAAATGGAAGGAGTTTTCTTACTAAGGAAACTGGCAACTTTCTACAGAAAAACCAGTTTTAAAGAAGTAGGTGGTGCGGGGGGCGGGATTTGAACCCGCGGAGGCCTACGCCAGAGGATCTTAAGTCCTCCCCCTTATCCTAGATGGGTTCTGGCTCCCTTTATCTACCTATTTAGACCTGGCTCGGGTACCCCCGCTACCGTTAACAAACTTGCATTGTGAAAAACTTAAGCGTTACTTTTAATGTATCTAGATATGGCAGGGATTATGTCTTTGAGGTTTCTGCTTTTTATCGTTATTTTTGCGTATTTTTCGACTTCTTTGCTTTGGGGGTTGAAAGCTATGCTTAGGCCGACTTTTTGGAAGACCGGGACCATAGTGAGGTCGTCGCCTACCGCTATGCTGTAGAGCCGCCTGGCATCGAATTTTCTGAAAAGTTCTTCAAGGATCTCGCCTTTATTGCTTATGGAAACTTGTACTTTCAAGTTTCCAGTTAGCTTACCATGAAGCACTTCAAGCTCGTTAGCCACATAGCCTTCTACATTCACTTCTTGGGCTATTCGCCTAGCAAGTAGGGCTAATCCGGCTGTTAACAAGAAGATCCTAACGTTATTCTTGTGCAAGAAATTGAAAGTTTCATAAATTCCATTTGTTAGTGGAATTTCCGAAATTATTCTTTCAATTTTGTTGGCGGAGATTCCTTTCCAAAGCGAAACGTCCCGCCTGGCCCATTCATGGTAAGATATTTTTCCTTCGAAGTAAAGTTTGGCGTTCTCCTCTCCGCCACCTTTCCATGTTCCAAGTCTTTCATGAATGAAACGCCAACAGCTATCTACCTGCGTTAGGGTTCCATCAACGTCGAAAACAGCAAGTTTTAGCTTGGCCACCTTTTCATTCTTCCTAAGTTTTCATAATCCATAGAATCGTCTGTTATATTCTTGTTTAAATCAGTATGGGATTAAAATGTTTAATCCGAAGGACAAAAAGGAAGCTGATTCTTCCGTAGTAGTCATAATTTGTATTTGAGCTGAGGGTCTTGAAAAAGCATAAAAACTGCCGTTTATATACGCTTACGAAGTGAAGGCTATGGCTAGGGATGATGTTTACGAAAAGCTGAGGCAGAAAATGAATTTATGGCCTCTGAGGACGCCTAAGACTAAAGAAGTGATGGAAATACTTAGGATGCTCTTCACTGAGGAGGAAGCTGAGCTTTTAACTTGTTTCACGGCTCCTTATCGAGACCCTCTAACGTTAGGTCAGATTGTTGAAAAGGCTGGAAAGTCTCAAGATAAAGTTCAAGCTATAATCAGTGGTTTGGTTTCTAGAGGCTTGCTTTTTAGGTTTGTGAGCAAAAGTGATGGCAAAACATACTATTCCATCATGCCGATGGTTCCAGGCGTATTTGAATTTTACTTTTCCTCCGGTGGTGATTCTGACGAGAAACGAAAAGTAGGAGAGCTTTTTGAAAAGTATTACATGATGGGCGGTGGTTTAGAGGCAGGTGCTTCTAATTATCCTTGGGCTAGAGTAATGCCCATTGAAAAGACAATAACCCTTAACAAGGAAATAAGCAGAGGTCTAACAATTTTTCCTCATGAAAAAATGTCTGAATTCATAAAGACTTCTCGAAAAATAGCTGTTATAAACTGTTCGTGCAGAACAAAAACCAAATGTCATCATCCTCTAGAAGCCTGTTTAGTATTTGATTATTACGCTGAGTTCATGGTTGAGAGGGGATTTGGGCGCTACTTAAGCATTGAAGAAGCCTTAGAATTGTTAGAGGAAATGGAAAAGGCTGGTTTAGTTCACTCAACTACCAACACGCAGACTAGGCCTCAGTTCATATGCAATTGCTGCACATGTGCCTGCCTCATCTTAAGGGGACTTACTGCCCTTAATAATCCAAGGGCAATAGCCAGGTCAAATTTTGAGCCAGTTAGAAATGATGAACTTTGCAATAAGTGTATGAAGTGTGTAAGCATTTGCCCCATGAAGGCAAACATGTATCACGCTCCCCATGATAATGAAACTGAGAGAATTCTTTTTCTAAGGGAAAAATGCATAGGTTGCGGACTTTGTGCTTACCATTGTCCAACCAGCGCCATTAAGCTAGTGAAAGTTAGAGATGAAAAACCAGAGATGACTCCGAGAGAAGCTTTTATGAGAGTTGAAGCCGAGCGAATCCATTAGAAACAATGGGCATTTAATAACAAACAGCTGTTCAACAAGTTTAAACAAAGAAAAAGTGCTACATGATTTTGGAGCAAAAATTACCGTTTCTAATGAAATATCAACAAGCGTTATGGTTATAACGTTTAAAACTTTAAATTATGTTGGGCGGGAGAATTGGGCGGGTAGAGAGCACATATTAAAACTCTACCGAAGCCTAGCCTGGATAGGGCGCAAGCCTCCTAAGCTTGTGGTCGTGGGTTCAAGTCCCACCCCGCCCGCCATACAATTTTGGCGTTTTAACTCTTCATTATGGTTTTTTCGCCTTTAATTTGCTTGTTGGCTTCTGTTAACGCTTGAATGTAGATTTTAAGCGCGTTTTCACAGACTTTTGAAACGTTTAACCCTAATTCTCTGGCTTTTTCCAGAATTTCTTTTTCCACAGTGATGTTCGTCCTAACCTTCAAAGCTTTTCACTCCTCAGGAAAATGTGTAGAAATGTGTATAAAGCCTTCTACTCACGGCTCATCCTTCTCTTAAATTCCCCATATGCCTGGAAACAAACGATGTATCGCATATAACACCAGTGCAAGTTCACCGACAACAACCAGTAAAAACACTACAATTAGCATTAAATGATCATCTATCTCTGCGAGTTTACGTTCAACATAATCCTCATGAGTTTCTTTATCCTCACTCATGTCCGATTCCTCACTACATTTTTGGTATGAAGTTTATTCATTAGAATTTGTGAGAGATGTTCTGCTCTTATAATGATTGGAACGGCAAATATTCTCGTTAATAGTCCCGTATTCTCGTTCTTCAATGGAAATCCCTTCAACGATGGGGTGTTTTGAAGGCTCTACCCACTGCTTTCTTTCCCAATCATAATCAACGTAAACGCTTGGAAGCCTCCACCGTTTATATACAGCTTCCGAAAGTTTTTCCCTATAGTCATCAAGATTATTAGCCCAGTTCACTTTTGAAACTATTTTTTGTAAAATTTCGAGATACATTCCTTTTGTAGCTTGATCTGTCCATGCGTCCTCTATTTCTTGCAAACACTTTAACTTCTTGACATGAGCCTGTCCACCGCCGGTTAATTTTTTCCATTCTTCTCTTGAAAAATTTTCTTTGTTCAAGTGTTTATCAATTAATTTGAACCCTTTAGCTAATTCCTCTAAGCACAATTGCGAGAGTAAGAAACAACTTAGATAACTCTTCTTTTCAAAAAGAATTTATGCGTCATTAAGTAATCTTTTCGCATTATTCAGGCATGCTTCAGCTCCTTTCTTTAAATCGGTTAAACATTCACTTTCATTCATGGCTTATTCTTCCATTTCTATTCCGTAGAAAGTGAGTATGTTTCTGATAGCTCGTTCTGAAAACCTGTTTTCTTTAAGCTGTTCAACAAGTCTGGTTTTCTCTTCTTGTTGCTCCTGGAGGAGTTTTCCGGCTTCAGCTAATTCCCCTATCTCGATCTTAAAATCCCTTTCACTCAGAACTTATTTCCTCCTATTTCTATATCGTATTAGTTGGATTAAAGAAATACTACTGCTTATTGTTCCTAAGAAAATAAGGAACGCACCAGGGTTTTTTGTAGGCTCAAGTTTCCCGTTATATACGCTGATTAAGACTAAATAAATCCAAACTCCAGCGAGAACCAAGCAGAAAGATGCGAAAAACAAAACTTTATACATTCTATACCATCCAGACTCTGAAAGCACACGTTTTCCCTCCTTTTCTCTTTTTCTCTTAGTGAAGGTTTAGGGTGCATATGTATGAGTGTATATTATTGTCTGTCTTCTCTTTCTTCTTTTCTTCTTTTCTTCTTATCTTCTATTCTCCTCATATACGTATACATACTCTCATATACACTAACATTCATATTTTACATTTGTAAAAGTTCTACATTATAGAACTTCCTTCATAGAGAAAACAGCATGGGCTCTGTGAACCCTCTCTTCCCCTTCATAATATACACACATACACTCATATACACCCAAGGTGAAGTCCTATAAAAGACAAGCCTATTCTCCTTCTTTTATCTTAACCATTGGACATAAAGAGCATTTGCCTTCAAGAGGGTCTCCCTTCTTTAAACGATGTATCAGTTTGTCGATTTTATCTAGTTTTATGGTTTACATTTAAACAAAAAGGGATATTTTTATATCTTATATCTAAGTCGGCATTGGGTTTCCTTTTAGGAATTTTAGCACTCTTATACTGTCGCTTCCTTGGAATGGTGTTCCATGTAATGTGTTAGGAAGTAGTGGAGAGATGATTTATTAGCAAAAATGTCATAATTTATATACTTCAGAGTTAAATATGGTGGTGTTATTTGTATAATGACGAAGAATTGAAAGAAGTCTCCCAGGTTCTTAAGGCTTTAAGTAATGTGGTGCGGCTTAAGATTTTGTTAATGTTGGCTGATACAAAGAGGCCTCTTCATATAGAGGCTGTCGCTCAAAACCTCGGAATGGATTACGGTGCGG
>MTLR01000075.1 GCA_002010925.1 Candidatus Bathyarchaeota archaeon JdFR-04 | reverse complement strand
GAACCATCCATTCAGGACGGGCGGTTTTCGGGTTAAAGCCTAAAAGCTCAAGATCCTCATCTGGAATTCTTTCTAGGCGTTCTCTAACCATGCTGGGCGTTAGGGGTTGAACTCCGCCCCCCGGAATCTGCTCACTAAACTTTGTTGGTTTTTCAAATGATATCTTGTACTGATTTGCACCGCAGTGAGGGCATGTATTCCCCTTTGCCTCATTTAAAACACCTTTGTAGAATCCTTTTGAAACGCTTCCAAACATGTTCATTAATCTATTAAGTCTAGCCCTGATCTTTTTAATTCGCTCAGGTGGAAGAAGAAGGCGTCCGCAGTTCCGGCATGTCGCGTTTAACAGGTTGTGGATTATCTTAGTGAATTCTATGTGAATTATGGGGACGGCAAGTTCAATATGTCCGAAGTGTCCTGGGCATCGAAGGGCGGTGTTTCCGCAAGTTTTGCATCTCTGCCTTGGTTCAAGGGTGCCTAGTCTTCCGTCCATTAAGCCGCCTAGGATGGGGGCGCCGTCCTCGTCATAGGTATCTGCCGCCTGTATTTCGGCAACTGAAAGCCTACGTATCTCTTGGGGAGAGAGAATTCCGAAGTGAACTTCTCCTATTACCTTATGCGCTTCCTCTACCATCACCATTTCAGGCTCGCTCCTTAAGTTTTAATTTCGGCGCTATACAGAGGCTCATAAGTTCTTGGAGCAGAAGCTTGAAGGCATAGGATATGACGACTGGAGAAATTTTGGCTTTTTCTTCACATATTCGGCAAACGTATTTTCTTTGTCTCATGTCGTAGTAAGCTATGTATCCGCAGTTTTCGCATATGTAGAGCAGGTATTTGTCCGACTCTTCCAAAAGCCTGTCGCGGAGTAGCATAGCTGCTCCGTGTCCTATTAGGCAGTCACGTTCCATTTCGCCGAACCTTAATCCTCCGCCTCTCGCTCTTCCCTCGGTTGGTTGACGGGTAAGCATTTGAACCTGTCCTCTAGCCCTAGCGTGAATTTTATCCGTGACCATGTGGTGGAGCTTCTGGTAGTAGGCTATTCCTACGAAGATATCCGCTACAAATTTTTCACCTGTTATGCCATTGTAGAAAACTTCTCTTCCTGTGTGGCTTAAGCCGAGTTCAATTAAGGCCTTTCGGAGCTCCTCTGGTCTTTCATTAGCAAAGGGGGTTCCGTCCACAATTCTTCCTCTAGCGGCTCCAACCTTTCCAGCGATAGACTCTAAGAACTGCCCAATGGTCATTCTGGATGGAATGGCGTGCGGGTTAATAATTATGTCTGGGACTATGCCGTCCTCGGTGAAGGGCATGTCCTCCTGTGGAACAATCAATCCTATTACGCCTTTCTGTCCATGTCTAGAAGCAAATTTGTCACCAAGCTCTGGGATTCTTTGATCCCTAACCCTAACCTTTACGAGTTTGCTTCCCTCACCATTTTCGGTTAGGAAGATCACGTCTACAACCCCTGACTCGGATGGACGCATATCAATAGAAGTATCCCTCATGGACGGGCCTCTGACTTCAAATTCTTTGTATTCTTCTAGGAATCTAGGCGGACTTGTTCTGCCGACTAACACGTCCCCTCCGTTTACTCGGGACTCAAGGCTTATTATTCCATCCGGCTCTAGAAGCCGATAATATTGTTCACCTCGGTACCCGCGGATCCCGGGTTCAGGCACGACAAACTTGTCGCGGAGCCCGCCAAGATATTGGCGGCATTCTCCTTCGTATATTCGGTAGAAGGTGGAGCGTCCTAAGCCCCGTTCTATGGAGGCTTTGTTAAAGATTAGGGCGTCCTCCATGTTATAGCCTTCATAAGATAAAACCGCGACAACGCAGTTTTGTCCTGAAGGCCGTAGGTCGTATCCAATTATTTCCATTGGTTTGGTTTCTACGATTGGAATTTGGGGGTAATGGAGAATGTGCGCCCTCGAGTCTACGCGTAGCATGAAGTTGGTTGCATATATCCCAAGCGCCTGTTTTGCCATAGCTGCTTCGTAAGAGTTACGGGGCGACTGGTTGTGTTCGGCATAGGGAATTATGGATGCACATATTCCCAGGATCGTGTATGGAGCTATTTCTACATGTGTATGTTCGGGGGTGATTTCTTCAATGTTTATGGCGATGTAGGCGTTTTCCTCTTCCTCAGCGTCTAGGTACTCTACTATTCCGTTTCTTACCAGGTCTTCCCAAGTCCATTCATCTGAACTAATCTTTTCTATATGTTCTCTCTGGAGCTTTGGAACGCCGTCCTCAACGATTATAAGAGGTCTACGCACCCTCCCTTCGTCGCAGTTAACGTAAATTTCCTCTCTCTCGCCGTGGATCTTGGAGAAGTAGGCTATGTTCACTTCGATGGAGATTTGGCCGTTTCTACGTTTTCTCCGGAACTCATCTACAAGCTCTTTTGGCGATGCGCAGTAGCCTATTAGGCATCCATCCACGAAAACTTTGGCGCCGGAAAGCCGTAGAGCAGAGTTGGCTTCAACCGCGGGAACTACTCCCATTTGGTAAAGTGTCTGCTTAATCTTCTCCGGGTTTACTCCAACAGAGATGCAAGCGGATAAAGCTAGGTTTTTAACAAGACCACAGTTGGAGCCTTCCGGAGTTTCGTTTGGACATAGGCGGCCCCAGTGGGTTGGGTGCAAGTCCCTGGCTTCAAAGTTTGGTTGACTACGGCTTAATGGTGACTGAAGCCTCCGGAGATGGCTCAGAGTGGAAATCCGGTTCGTCCTATCCAAAAGCTGGGTTATACCAACTCTTCCCCTGCCCCAGTTTCCCGTTGCAATAGCGTGCTGCAAACGATCGGTTACTATTCCTGGGCGAACAGCCACTGAGATGGTTATCATCTGTCCTTTGATGCCTATACGTTCTAACTGGTATTTGATGTCGCGGCATAAGTTTCGGAAGGCAACCCGGAAAAGGTCAGCTAGAAGAGGGCCAGCTAATTTCAGACGTTTATTTTTGAAGTGATCTTTGTCGTCGGGTTTTCGTTTACCCAGTTTAAGTTCGATTACACGGCAAGCCATTTCACCTAGGAAGAGAGCTTTTTCCCTGCGCTTATCTTTCGTTCTTCCGAGGTGAGGTAAGAAGTTTTTATCAATAACGCTTTCAGCTTTTTGAATCCGATATTGTTCTACCTGCCCGTGGGCAACTCGATTGCCTATGAAGAGAACGGCGTCCCTAACCGTGTCTACGCCTTGGGCTTTCTCGAACGAAGCCTCAAGCTCGTTCTGTATATCCCTTTCCAGCGAAACTGTTTCAGCTATCTCCTTATCAGACTCTAGCCCCAAAGCCCTCATGAGGATTACTAGGGGGATTTCTGTTGGAACCCCAGGCATAGAAACGTAAAGGACACCATCAGATTTCAGCCTAAGCTCTATTCTAGCACGGAAACCAACGGTTGTGGAGAAAATTTTAGCCTGATAAACAGGTGTAGCTCCCCTTTCATCAATATCCACTATTATACGGTTAGGTGCAAGGTCCTCTAAAGCAACTATAACCCGTTCCGAACCATTAACAATAAAGTAGCCACCTGGATCATCTGGATCTTCTCCACAAGCAATTAGCTCCTCCCTTGAAAGCTGAGACAGGAAACAAAGCTTCGACTTTAACATCACTGGTAAGTCGCCTATTAAAATAAGCTCCGTGTCTTGCTCCCTACCGTCAATTATCGGGGTCATCTCCAAAGCTAAAGGCGCAGCATAAGTTAAGTTTCGAAACCTAGCTTCCATAGGGTAAATCTCGTGCTTAGTGCCGTCTACCTCAGTAACATAGGGGCCAGTTACCCTAGACTGAGGGTCAATTACCCATATTTGTCCCAGTTTGATTGTGTAGGGAGATTCAGGAACATCTATTGGGATTTCACCGACTTCGTCTATTATTTCCTGAAGCCCGTGGTCAATGAACTCATTGTATGAGTCTAGATGTTGCCTGACAAGCCCCTTTTCTTTAAAGAAAGCCCTTAAAAGGTGTAGGAGATCTTGGTCTGAAAACTCACTCATTCTAAACTAAACCTCCATAAGTTAACCAGATTCGGATTAAACAAGGCGGGAAAGGCGTGAAGCCGCACATGATATTTCTCAACCGGGAAGTTCCTCCAACGGGTCGGGTCATCCAACCCGAAAAACCGGGTTTCTAGTTGGAAGCTAAAGACGTTAACTATAAAGCCCAACTAATAAATTTTCCGCTTGTAACATCCATAAATGTCCCGCATAAAACCTGTTACCGCTCTCCTCGAAACTTGGTTTCCATTTCACTGCTAAGTAGTCTTTATAATTCTTTCCAGTAATCATGGTAATAGGAATCCAAGTTGAAAACTGTAATGTCAAGCTTTGATGTTTATGTCGCGACTTCTGAACTTAACAGGCTTATTCCAGGCTCCAGAATCAAGAATGTTTACCAGCTAAACGGTTCTACGATTGTTTTAAAGCTTTACAAACCCAATCAACAGATGCAACTCCTAATTGAAGCTGGGAAACGCTTCCACTTAACTCGTTATATTCATGAAAAACCTTCAAAACCGCCGACATTCTGCATGGCTTTACGAAAACACATACGAAACGGAAGAATTCTTGAAGTAGCCCAGCATGAGTTTGAGAGGATAGCGATTCTGAGGATAGACACGAAATCAGGTGGAATGCAACTTGTAATAGAGCTTTTTGGCGAAGGCAACATAATCCTAGTTGACCCAAATAACCGAATACTTCATGCTCTAAAATTTCGCAAAATGCGAGACCGAAACATAATACGAAACGAAGCCTTCGTTTATCCACCTCCCAGCGGAAAAAACCCCTTCAAGCTTAAACCGGAAGAAGCCTTGAAGATCAAAAGCTTTGGCGATGTCGAAGTTGTTAGGGCGCTAACCAGGTTCCTGAGCATAGGCGGAATCTATGCTGAAGAAATCCTGGAAAGAGCCGGTGTGGAAAAAACGACACCTTGCAAAACATTAACCCAAACGGAGATTGACCGCACATTCAAAGCCTTAAACCAAATTCTATCCAAGATAAGAAACGGAGAAATCAAGCCTTCAATAATAATGGACAAAAAAGGAGAATACCTAGACGTTACACCCATATGCCTACGAAGATACAGCCAATATAAACATTTAACATACGAAAACTTCAACCTAGCCCTAGACGAATTCTATACAAAAACAGTCACAAAAGAAAAGATAGCCAAGTTATCTGAAAAGCTTGAAAACGAAGTAGCCAGATATAAACGGATACTTGAAAGCCAGAGG